>JBDTOS010000208.1:0-5287 GCA_039933095.1 Dokdonella sp. | reverse complement strand
ACGCGCTGCGCTACGGGCGCGACGACGGCGTTGCCACGGTAGCCGTGGAGGCAGGAATAAGTACCGTCGTGCTGGTCGTCGAGGACGACGGTTTCGGTGTGCCGGAGACTTTGCTGCCGCGCCTGGGCGAACGCTTTTTCCGCGTGCCGGGCAGTCGCCGCGACGGTTCGGGTCTGGGCCTCGCGATCGTGCGCCAGATTGCCGAACGCCACGGTGCAACGATTGAATTTTCGCGCACCGGAAGCGGGGGTTTGCGCGTGAGGATTCAGTTCGCCGCGTCGATCGATGACGATCACTGAGAAAATCGCCGAGGTTATTGCCAGAGCGACTCCATTCAATCCTCGCGATCGTCTCGAGTGTAGACATCGCCGTTTTCGACCTTGACCGGAAACTTCGCCGTCGGTGTATACGCCGGCGGGCACAACGCAGCACCGGTGCGCACATCGAATCGCGCGCCGTGGCGCGGACATTCGATTTCGTGGCCGTCGATCGTGCCGCCGGTCAGCTCGCCTCCGTCGTGCGTGCAGACATCCTCGATCGCGTAAAGCTCGCCGTCGATATTGAAAACCGCGATTTCTGTGTCGCGATCCCAGACCACGCGATACTCGCCCGGCAGCAACTCGGACTGGGCACAGACCAGTACCCAGTTACTCATCGGTCTGGCGAACCCACATCCGCTGCAAACGCAGTGTCCTCCCGAGCCAGCGACTTGGTGAGAAATTCGAAGCGCAAATCATCGCGTTTGGGAATGCCGAAGCGCTCGTCGCCGTACGGAAACGGTTTGAATTGTCCACTGCGTCGATACCCACGCCGCTCGTACCACGTGACCAATTCGTTACGAATCGAAATCACGGTCATGCGCAGCTCAACGCAATTCCATTCATCACGTGCGATACGCTCGGCAGCAGCAAGCAGATAACCTCCAAGCCCGCTACCTTGCTGCAGCGGTGAGACGGTGAACATGCCGAAATAGGCCGACTCATCTTGTCGTTCGAGGTGACAGCAAGCCGATAGCTTGCCATCGCACTCAACCAACAGAACTCGACTTTCGGGTTTGACGATGACCTCGAGTACACCAGCAGGATCAATACGCTGGCCATCGAGCATGTCGGCCTCGGTCGTCCAGCCTTTGCGACTGAGATCGCCGCGATAACCCGATTCGACCAGCGCTACGACCGCTTCGATATCGTCGACAGTCGCGTCACGCAAGCTCAAATTACTGTGGTCGATCGCTCGTTGCATGGGCTGTTCTTTTACTTGAGCAGGGTGCGCACGCGTTCGATGGCAGCGACGAACTGATCGACCTCGGCGCGCGTATTGTAGAACGCCAACGACGCGCGCAGCGTCGCAGCGACACCATAAAACTGCATCAATGGATGCGCGCAGTGATGCCCCGATCGCACCGCCACGCCTTCGTGATCGAGCAAGGTGGCGAGATCGTGCGCATGCACACCATCGATCAGGAAAGAAATAACCGGCGTCTTGTGCGGCGCTTCTCCGAAGATGCGCAGACCCGGAACCTTGCGCAAGGCATTGGTCGCATATTCCAGCAGCGCGTGCTCGTACGTCTGAACGCGTTCGCGACCAAGCGACTCAACATAGTCGATCGCCGCAGCAAGGCCGACGAATCCGGCGATATTCGGTGTGCCGGCCTCGAACTTGTGCGGTGGATCGGCGAATGTAGTCTTATCGAAACGCACTTCGCGAATCATTTCACCGCCACCGAAGAACGGCGGCATCGATTGCAGGTGCGCGCGCTTTGCCCACAGCGCGCCGGTTCCGGTTGGGCCGAACAACTTGTGCCCGGTGATCGTGTAGAAGTCGCAGCCGAGCGCCTGGACGTCGACCGGAATATGCGGGCAGGCCTGTGATCCATCGACCAGCAATGCAATGCCGCGTTGGCGACACGCACGTGCAAGTTCGGCGATCGGATTGATCGTGCCGAGCACGTTTGAAACATGGGTGACCGCGGCGAGCTTGACCTCGGGCGTCAACAACTCGATAAAGCGCTCGACAATCAATTCGCCGCTTTGGGTGATCGGTGCGACCTTGATCGTCGCTCCGGCGCGCTCGCACACGAGCTGCCACGGCACGATATTGGCATGATGCTCCATCTGGGTAACGAGGATCGCGTCGTCGGCTTGCAGGTTCGGCAACGCGTGGCTGTAGGCAACCAGATTGATCGCCTGCGTTGTGCCTGACGTGAACACGATTTCGTCGCGCGACGGCGCATTGATGAAACGAGCCAGCTTGTCGCGCGTGGCTTCGTAGGCAGCCGTCGCTTCCTCGCCAAGGGTGTGCACGGCGCGCGAGACATTGGCATTGGTGCGCCGATAAAAGTCGTCGACCGCATTGATGACGACCGCTGGTTTCTGCGAGGTATTGGCGTTGTCCAAATAAATCAGAGGCTTGCCGTGAACTCTGCGGGATAGCAAAGGAAAATCCGTACGCACCGTTTGCGGATCGAATGCTTCCAGGTCGGCCGCAACCGCAATTTTCCGGCTGGGGTGGTTTGCGCTCATGCGACAACTCCCGTCGACAAGTGCAACTGATCCGTCAATTGTCGCAACAGATAATCCCGCAACGATTCTGGCTTGACTCGATCGAGCGCCGCGCCGCAAAACGCGCGAGTCAGAATTTGCCGCGCAGATTCAACATCGAGTCCGCGCGAACGCAGGTAGAACAAGGCGGTTTCATCGAGTTGGCCGACCGTCGCGCCGTGGCTCGCCTTGACTTCGTCGGCGTGAATTTCGAGTACCGGCTGGGTATCGATTTCGGCATTTGCAGACAACAGCAGGTTCTTGTTGCTCAGGCGGGCATCGCTGCCATCGGCACCGGCGGCGATCGTGATGGCTCCGTGGAAGACACCACGTGCGCGCTGATCAGCGACGCCGCGCCACAACACATCGCTCGAACTATCGCGCCCAATGTGGCGGATATCGAGATGGGTGTCGTTGTGCTGGCGACCCCGCAACGCAAACACGCCGCGTGACTCGAATCTGGAACGCTCGCCGACCAGTTCGATTGCGACGTCGTGGCGCGCAAGTTGTCCGCCAATTTCCAGCGCGTGCATCGACAGGTTTGCATCGGCAGCGAGCACGGCCTCGCTGCGGCGAATCGATGTCGATCCGGTGGCGGTATTCTGGATCTGCACAAGATCAAGTCGCGATTTCGGACCGAGTACATACTGGCTGACGCTGTTGCCAAACGGCGTCGCATCGCTATCGCCGACGTGCTGCTCGATCAAACGCAACGAGGCGCCATCTCCGAGTTCGACAATACTGCGCACCTGCCAGGCAATGTCGGCTTCCGCGGCGCTGCCGAAAAACAACAGATGCACGGGCTCGACAATCCGCGAACCGGGAGCCACGCGGATCAGCGCACCGTCCCGCGCGAGTGCCGTGTTTGAGCGCGCGAACGCCTGCGCAGATTCATCGAAGGGACGTGTCAGGTAAGGACGCACCCATTCAACATCGTCGTCGATCGCACCCGAAAGCGCTTGCACCGTGAGTCCGTCGATTTCCGGTGAGTGCGACAGGTCCTCGCGAAAGACGCCGTTGACGAAGGCCAGGCGCGGCCCATCCAATGCCGGCAGATCGAATGACTCGAGATTGATCTTGTGCGAGGCCGCTCCGGAATCGTTCTGTGCAAACGATCGCCGTTCCAGCGCCCGCAAACTGGTGTACTTCCATGCTTCGTTTCCTGCACGCGGCAAACCATCGCGAGCCAGCTCAGCAAGGGCAGATTGGCGCACCGCTGCAAGCCATGCAGGTACCTTGTCTGTGGCGATGACGGGAGTGTCGAGCAGAGACTCCAATAACCCGTCCGCCATCACAGCGCTCCAGCCAACTTGCGTTCGGCAATCCACGCATAACCATGCTCTTCGAGTTTGAGCGCCAGCGACTTGTCGCCGCTCTCGACGATGCGTCCATCGGCCAGCACATGCACGAAGTCCGGCTCAATGTAGTCGAGCAGGCGCTGGTAGTGGGTGATCACAAGAAATGTGCGCGCTGGATCACGCATCGCATTGACACCGTCGGCGACGAGCTTCATCGCATCGATGTCGAGGCCCGAATCGGTTTCGTCAAGGATCGCTAATTTCGGCTCCAGCAGCGCCATCTGGAAAATCTCGTTGCGCTTTTTCTCGCCACCGGAGAATCCCTCATTGACCGCGCGATGCAGCAGTTCGTCCTTGAGCTGCAATACGGCAAGTTTCCCGCGCACCAATTTGAGAAATTGCATCGAATCAAGTTCGATCTCGCCGCGTTGCTTGCGCTGCGCATTCAGTGCCGCGCGCAGAAAATACGTGTTGTTGACGCCGGGAATCTCGACCGGATACTGGAACGCCAGAAATACACCGGCAGCGGCGCGTTCCTCCGGCTCCATCGCCAGCAAGTCTGCGCCATCATAAGTGACCGATCCTTCCGTGACCTCGTAACCTTCCCGTCCCGCCAGGGCATAGCCCAGCGTCGACTTGCCGGCACCGTTCGGCCCCATGATCGCGTGCATCTCGCCGGCCTTCACCGTCAGCGACAAGCCTTTGAGGATTTCCTTGCCTGCAACACTCACATGCACGTTTTCGATCGTCAGCATTTAAATTTCCTTTGGTATCGGTCGCCCCTCAGTCGCATTCCGCAACGTGGGCGCTCCGACCAAAAATGATTGAACATCCAGGTGAATGTGACGCACGTCAGCCGACGGCACCTTCCAAGCTGACTTCGAGTAGCTTCTTCGCCTCGACAGCAAATTCCATAGGCAACTCGCGGAAGACCTGTTTGCAAAACCCATCGACGATCAGCGATACCGCGTCCTCGGCACTGATGCCGCGCGAGCGGCAGTAGAACATTTGATCGTCGGAGATTTTCGAGGTGGTCGCCTCGTGTTCGACGATCGCGCCCGGATTTTTCACCTCGATATATGGAAACGTGTGCGCGCCGCATTTCTTGCCGATCAGCAAGCTGTCGCACTGGGTATAGTTGCGCGCGCCGCTTGCGTCTCTTTCGACCTTGACCAGGCCGCGATAACTGTTCTGCCCCTGGCCCGCGCTGATGCCCTTGGAGATGATTTTCGACTTGGTGTTGCGGCCGATGTGGATCATCTTGGTGCCGGTATCAGCCTGCTGGTGATGATGGGTCAGTGCGACCGAATAAAATTCGCCGACCGAATCGTCACCGCGCAGGACGCAACTTGGATATTTCCAGGTGATCGCCGAGCCAGTCTCAACCTGGGTCCAGGAAATTTTCGAGCGCGCGCCGCGACAATCGCCACGTTTGGTGACGAAGTTGTA
>JBDTOS010000207.1:0-5325 GCA_039933095.1 Dokdonella sp. | reverse complement strand
CATGTCGAGCAGGTTCCAGAGTTGAGCAGCCATTATGCTACTCCTCTTGGGTACGTAAAAGATAACATTGCCCTTGAAAGGGAAGGCTTGAAATGGCTGCGCGCATGGATGCGAGTGGAAAACGCATGGATGCAATCCGGTTATCGCGCAGAGTCGATTCTCGCGCAAAAAAAACTGGCGAATAACGAAGTGACCAACGAATTACTTCACCCCATGCATCCATCGCTTCAGCGGCGCTGCGGCGATAAACGCGAGCGCCGCGAAGCCCAAACCAATCCAGAGCATCAGCCAGAACAGGTGTTCGTATTTTGCCGCCGCGTCGGCGAAGTTCATCATTTCTCCTTCGGGGATATCAATCGCAGCGAGCTTGCCGAACAATGCTGCAAGGGTTTCAGAGAACGCAGTGGCGAGAAACCAGGTGCCCATCATCAGACTGACCACGCGTGGCAACGATAGCTGGGTGACCGCCGACAGGCCGACCGGCGACAGGCACATTTCGCCGACTTCCAGCAGAAAATAGGCGAACACCAGCCACCACACGCTGGCCATCTCGCCGGACATGCCGGCGCGCTGCGCGGCGATGATCAGCGGGATAAACGCGAGGCCGGCGAACATCAAGCCGATCGCGGATTTGATCGGTTTCGACGGGTCGAGACCGCGCCGATCGAGCCAGCCCCAGAGTCCGCTGAAGATTGGTGCAAGCAAAACCAGAAACAGGGCGCCGAGATAGGTCAGCGATCCGGCCGTCTGCGGCAACACGATCGAGTCGCGGATCAGGAACACCAGCATCAGCAGGAACGCGCCGGAGAACAGCCATACCGGTGCACGCGAATCCGGGTTGCGATCCGACAACGTCGCCGAGACCATGAATGCACCCGGCGCGAGCAGCAAGGAGACGATCGACCACGGCACGGTGTGCACGAACAGGGCGAAATTCGCCGACCAATCGGACGTCCATACGATCGGTTCCTGCGCATGCACCAGAGTTGGTGCGATGTCCTTGGTCATCAACCGATCGGTGAACGTGACCCAGGAACCGTAGGTTTGTTCGTAAAGAACAAAGAAGATCAGGCACATGAAGATCAGGATCAGCAGCGCGATCATCTGCTGACGTTGGACCTTGGTGCATTGCGTGGTGACGAACCACACAAACCAGACCAGCACGCTCAGCATCACGACGATCATAAGCAGCAACGCAAGACTGATTTCGCCACCGAGCGCGAATGCGCCGTTCGCGACGGCCCACATCAAACCGGCCACTGGCAACAGTCCGGCAACGGCTCCAAGATAGATTAGCCATTCGCGCGGCACACCGAATACGATCTCACGCAGTTTTTCTGGTGCCGACGATTCGGCATGACCGTGCAGATACTTCTGGCCCCAAAGGAACTGGATCAGTCCGAGCGCCATGCCGATGCCGGCCGCACCGAAGCCATAGCTCCAGCCGATGGTCTGGCCAAGGTAGCCGCACACCAGTGACGCGAACAGCGCACCAAGATTGATGCCGGCGTAGAACAGGCTGAACCCCGAATCACGCCGCGGATCGTCCTGCGCATAGAGCTTGCCGACGATCGTCGAGATATTCGGTTTGAGGAAACCGACACCCATGATGATCAGCGCGAGCGACAGATAGAACACATCGAGCGCCGCCGCATCGCGATGCACGACGCCGTCGACAATCGTCGCAGCGGTGCCTTCGATCGCCATGCCGGCATGGCCAGCGACCAGCAGCAGTCCACCGAACACGACCGCTTTGCGCATGCCGAGCCAGCGATCGGCGAGCATGCCGCCGATTACCGGCAGGCAATAGACCAAACCGCCGTAAGCACCGAGGACATCAAGGCCAACTTTGTCGCCGAACCTGTGATGTTGCAGGAGGTATAAAAGCAGCAATGCTTTCATCCCGTAGAACGAGAAGCGCTCCCACATCTCGGTGAAAAAGCAGACGTAGACGCCTTTCGGATGTCCCAGGAAATTGTCGTCGCGCTTTGCGAGAGACTGCTCGGCATCAGTTTGCTGGGCAATGGCGGTCATGCGACTTCCTGGATTTTCAGTGTGTCCGGAGAATACACGCTACGGGTAGCAGGTCAGATTGCCGTCGCCCTGACGTTTTTCGGCCTCAGCCGATCAGCCGCACGCGAAATTTGCGACCCTTGATTCCGTCCTTGCGCAGGCTGCGCAGGGCCTGATCGATGACATCGCGTTTGATCGCTACGTAAGCGCGTGTCGCAAAGATATCGATCTTGCCGACTGCATCCCCACCCAAACCTGCCGTGCCGGTCAGTGCGCCGAGGATGTCGCCGGGGCGCAGCTTGTCCTGGCGTCCACCATCTATGCACAGCGTGCGCACATTCGGTGCCGGCGGCTTGCTGGCGCGGGTGTCGCTGAGCGCCAGAGTCTGCCAACGCAGGCGACCGTGCTGCGCCTCGATCGCCAGGGCGCGTGGCATTTCTGCCGGCTCACACAGGCAGATTGCGATCCCGGTTTGACCCGCGCGACCGGTGCGACCAATCCGGTGCAGATGGGCATCGGGATCGGACGCGATGTCGTAGCTGATCACCGCCGCGAGTTCCTTGATATCGAGTCCGCGCGCGGCGAGATCGGTCGCAACCAGCACGTTGCAACTGCGATTGGCGAAGCGCACCAGCATCTCTTCGCGTTCGCGCTGGTCGAGATCGCCATGCAGGGCGAGGGCGGCAAATCCGCGTTTTTCGAGCTCCGCTGCAACTTCGTCGGTATCGCGTTTGGTGTTGCAGAAAACCAGTGCCGATTCCGGTGCATGCTGGAGCAGCAACGCGACCAGCGAGTCGAGTTTGCGCGAGGCAGCGACTTCGTAAAAGACCTGTTCGATGTCGTCGCTGGCCTGCGCCGCATCGATCGTGAATTCCTGCGGCGCGCGCTGGAACCGACGACTGATTGCGCGGATTGATTTCGGGATCGTCGCCGAGAACATCAAAGTTTGCCGCTGCGTAGATGGCGGAAGCCTGGTCACGATCGCGCTGATCGCGTCCTCGAAACCCATGTCGAGCATGCGGTCAGCTTCGTCGAGCACCAGCACGCGCGCCGCATCGAGTTGCAGATTGCCAGTGTCGATCAATTCCTGGATACGTCCTGGCGTGCCCACGACAATATGTGGTGGATGAGCGAGCGATGCGACCTGTGGACGCAGCGAGATGCCACCGCACAGAGTCAGCAATTTTATGTTCGGAATGAAACGCGCCAACGCCCGGATTTCCTTGCTGACCTGATCGGCGAGTTCGCGCGTCGGACACAGTACGAGCGCTTGGACGCTGGCGTCTCCAGTGGCTTGCGTGGCACCGATGCGGGCGAGCAGGTCGAGCGCGAATGCGACCGTCTTGCCACTGCCGGTGCGTGCCTGTGCGATCACATCGTTGCCGTCGAGCATCGCCGGCAAGGTCGCCGACTGCACCGGGGTCATCGTGGTGTAGGCCAGAACATCAAGACCCTGCAACAGCGCGGTGCTGAGCGGCAGCGATGTAAATTCCGGTGTAGATGAACTCAAGGGGTGTCTCGGCGTCAGAATCGTGTGGTAGCTTGCGGGTGAAGTCGCTTGCTCCGCAAGCTGCACGGAGCGAACTTGCTCGCCACCGTTGTCGAAACGGGCAGCAACACGATGTTTCACAGGCAGGAATCGGCGCGAATATAGAAAGAAGATGGCTGAACAACTTCGTCGCACAAAAATCATCGCAACTCTCGGGCCGGCCACCGATGCGCCGGGTGTCCTTCGCGAAATACTTCTTGCGGGGGTCGATGTCGTACGCCTGAACTTTTCGCATGGCGATGCCGACAGTCATCGTCGGCGCGCTGCCGAAGTGCGTGCGATGGCATCCGAGATCGCGCGCGAAGTCGCGATCCTCGGTGATCTGCAAGGTCCGAAGATTCGTGTCGAACGCTTTGCCGACGGTCCTGTCACGCTCGAGCCAGGCGCGATGTTCACGCTCGATTGCCGAGCCGATGCACCGCTTGGTGATGCAACGCGCGTCGGTGTCGGTTATCTCGATCTGTGGCGCGATGTCAAAGTCGGCGATGTGTTGTTGCTCGACGACGGCTTGATCGCGCTCGACGTGATCGCGGTTGGATCGCAGCGCGTCGAGTGCCGGGTCAATGTCGGCGGCGTTCTGTCCGATCGCAAGGGTATCAATCGGCTTGGAGGCGGCCTGACCGTCGCCGCGTTGTCTGACAAGGACCGCGCCGATATTCGCTTGGCTGCAGAAATCGGTGTCGATTTCCTTGCGGTTTCGTTTGTGAAAACATCGGCCGATCTGATCCGCGCGCGCGCGCTACTCGAGGCCGCTGGCGGCGATGCGTCGCTGGTCGCCAAGATCGAACGCGCCGAGGCGGTCACCAATCTTGCCGATATCATCGAAGCGGCCGAAGTTGTGATGGTTGCGCGCGGCGATCTTGGCGTCGAGATCGGTGACGCCGAACTGCCTGGTTTGCAGAAAAAGATCATCCGCGAAACGCTTGAACGCAATCGCGTCGTGATCACCGCAACGCAGATGATGCAGTCGATGGTCGAGTCGCCCATTCCGACCCGCGCCGAAGTGCTAGATGTCGCCAATGCGGTGATCGACGGCACCGACGCGGTGATGCTGTCGCAGGAAACCGCCGCCGGAAAACATCCCGAAAAAGCAGTCGCGGCGATGCGCCGTGTTTGTCTCGGCGCCGAGCGCCAGTTCGAGCCGGACGAGGGCGTGACCTACGCGGGCCAGTGGTTCGAGCGCACCGACCAGGCGATCGCATCGGCAACGATGTTTCTCGCGAGCCGCGTCGGCGTGCGTGCGATTGTCGCTCTGACGGAGTCCGGCACTACCGCACGTTGGTTGTCGCGGCATCGCTCGGCGGTGCCGATCTATGCCTTGTCGCGTCACTCGGGTTCGCGTCGGCGCATGTTGTTGTATCGCGATGTGCATCCGATCGACTTCGATCCGCACGATGTCGGACCGCTGTTCGCGACGCGTGCGGCGATCCAGCATCTGCATGGGCTTGGCTTTCTTGCCGAAGACGATCGGGTGATCGTCACCACCGGCGATCACACGGGCCAGCTTGGTGGCACCAATACGCTGAAGCTGCTGCGTGTCGGTCCCGGCGGTGTCGCGCTCGGACTAGGTGATCTCTAATCCAGCAACACCCGGTTCCGTCGCGTTAATCGGTGCGCGCTATGCTTGACTACAAATGCGCCGAACGGCGCAGCATGGAGATCACGATGACCACTGACACACAACGTATTTGCACGCTGTTCGTGCTGGCGGTGCTCGCCATACCAGCCGTGGTGGTGGCTCAAATGGTTCAACCGCCGCCGCG
>JBDTOS010000206.1:0-5356 GCA_039933095.1 Dokdonella sp. | reverse complement strand
GTCGAGTAATTCGGTGAGGCCGCTGCAACCTTGCAGTAGTTGTCCGGAATTGGCGAGGCGACGATGCGATTCGTCGAGCGCGGCAAGCTCGTCGGGCTTGAGCGCATGGCGATCGAGTTCATCAAGCTGATGGCGCAACCAGTCGCTGCGCTCGGCATGATCTTGGCCGCGCGATACCTCGGCAATGCGCGCTGTGACCTCGCGCCATTCGCGGGCAATGGAGCCAACTTTCGTAAGTACGTCGGCGTGAGCACCGAACGCATCAAGGAGCGCGAGCTGCTGGCCGCGATCGAGCAATGCCTGATGCTCATGCTGGCCATGAATCTCGATCAACTTTTCGGCCAGCGCGCTCAGCTGCGTCAGGGTTACCGGACGACCGTTGATCCATGCACGCGAACTGCCTTCAGCGCGGATAACCCGGCGCAACTGGCATTGGCCATCGTCGTCGAGTTCCTCTTCGCGCAACCATTCGGCCAGATCGGCGCGTGCCCCGATATCGAACGTGGCTGACAACTCGGCGCGTTCGCAACCCTGCCGCACCATCGTCGCATCGGCGCGCGAACCGGCAAGCAGCAGGAGCGCATCGACCAGCAGCGACTTGCCGGCGCCGGTTTCACCGGTGACCACGGTCATGCCGGTGTCAAACGCGATTTCAGCTTCGCCGACAATCGCGAAATCCTTGACATATAGCGTTTGCAACATTGCGATCGGCAGATCCGGTTGGGAACCATGAAACGCTAGCATGCGGCGATTGCGTGGCCAAGGGCGGAGCAAGCGGCGGAACGCCACCACTTGATCCAGTGACGATCCGACCGCATTCATAGGCGACGGCACAATCGAAAATTATTGCCTGCGCGCCAGCCACTTGCTAGCGTCAGCCCCTGACCGGCGCATGCGCGCCACGCGATCGCCCATGAATCTGAAGTTTCACGACCGTCTCGATCCACGTGCCCGGCACATTCTGCGCTCGCTGATCGCGCAATATGTTGCCGAGGGTCAGCCGGTGGGTTCACGGACCCTGGCGAAATCGTCGGGGCTGGATGTCAGTCCGGCGACTATCCGCAACATCATGGCTGATCTTGAAGAAAGCGGTCTGGTTGCCGCGCCGCACACGTCGTCAGGTCGCATTCCGACCGCGCAAGGATATCGGGTATTCGTCGACAGCCTGCTCGAACTAGCGCCGCTGGCCGACACCCAGATCGAGCAGTTGCGTCGCGAATTGCCGGTGCGCGCATCGACGCCCGATCTGCTTGGCAGTGCGACCACGTTGTTGTCCGAAATGACCCGGTTTGTCGGCGTCGTCAGTGTGCCGAGGCACGAGGAGTTTCCGTTTCGGCATATCGATTTCGTCAGTCTCGATGCGCAGCGTGTACTGGTTATCCTGGTTTTCTCTGACGGCCAGGTGCAAAACCGTGTCATCGAGACCGAGCGACCGTTCGGTTTGAGCGAGCTCGAGCAGATTGCCAATTACCTCAATGCCAATTTTGGCGGCATGCGCCTCGACGATATCCGCGCGCGCCTGCTGCGCGAGATGCGCGAAGAAAGCGTTCGGCTGAACCGCATGCTGGCGGCGACCGTCGAGGTCGCCCAGCAGGCGTTCCAACCGCAACCCGACAACGACATGCTGGTCGCCGGGCAGACGCGTTTGATGGGCATGCAGGACATGTCCAATGTCGATCGGTTGCGCGACTTGTTCGAAGCGTTCCAGCACAAGCGCGAGTTGTTGCAGCTGCTCGATCGTTGTTCGCAGGCACAGGGCGTGCGACTGTTCATCGGCGATGAATCGGGGTTTGCCGCCCTCGATGGTTGCTCACTGGTGACGGCGTCATACGGTGTCGGCGGGCGCGTACTCGGTGTACTCGGCGTGATCGGCCCAACCCGCATGGCCTACGAGCGAGTGATTCCGGTCGTACAAGCCACGGCGCAGATCATCTCGGCTGCCTTGAACGAAGCGCAAGCGACCCAATAAGCTTGCTCAGGCGCGTTCCGTTTTGCTGGCACGCCGATCAATCTTGAACAAAGCTCGAACTCGGTAGCGGGTCGGGCGCTTTTGGAGGCAGGATGGAAAATACAGATCCGAACCATGATCGACGCGACGCCGAGGATGTTGTTGACGAGCAGTCGAGCGACGACCAGGACGTTAGTAAAATCGATTTGCTGAACCGCCAGCTCGCCGAGAAAGATCAGGAACTCGCGAGCATGCGCGAGACGATTCTGCGCGAGCGCGCCGAGATCGATAATCAGCGCAAGCGTCTGCAACGCGATGTCGAGCAGGCCCGCAAGTTTGCCAACGAGAGGTTGCTGGCCGATTTGTTGCCGGCGCTCGATAACCTTGAGCGCGGGCTGTCGGCCGAGACCACCGATGCGGCAGGTCTGCGCAGTGGCGTCGAATTGACTCAGCGCGAGTTGGTGCGGCTGGCGGAAGCGAGTGGATTGGTTGCGGTAAATCCGGTCGATCAACCGTTCGATCCGGACCTTCATCAGGCGATGCAGATGGTCGATGGCGGCGGGCGCGCACCCGGCACCGTCGTCAGTGTTTTTCAGAAAGGCTACACCTTAAACGATCGTTTACTGCGGCCGGCCCTGGTGACCGTGACCAAGGCAGCGGATTGAATCGACGGGAAAGACCGCGGGCAGATTTGCACAGCAACGCTTGAAACCGGGGCGCGCGACCCAAACTTTCGCGCCAGAGGCCAATGCGGCCAAGAACATTCAGGCGGTCAGCGACCGCACGCATTATCGACATTGAGCAGGAGAAGTTGAGATGGGCAAGATTATCGGTATCGACCTTGGCACGACCAACTCGTGCGTCTCGGTCATGGAAGGCAACACGGCTCGGGTGATCGAGAACTCCGAAGGCGATCGCACGACACCATCCGTTGTCGCGTTCAAGAACAATGAAGTCATCGTTGGTGCGGCCGCCAAGCGGCAGGCCGTGACCAATCCGAAGAACACCTTCTATGCGGTGAAACGCCTGATCGGGCGCAAGTTCACCGATGCCGAAGTGCAGAAGGACATCGACCTCGTCTCCTACAAGATCGTCAAGCACGATAACGGCGATGCATGGGTAGCGACCGAGGACGGTAAATCGATGGCGCCGCCGGAAGTTTCGGCGAAAGTGCTGATGAAGATGAAGAAGACCGCCGAGGATTATCTTGGCGAAACGGTGACCGAAGCGGTTATCACGGTCCCAGCCTACTTCAACGACAGCCAACGTCAGGCAACCAAGGACGCCGGTCGCATTGCCGGACTTGAGGTAAAGCGCATCATCAACGAGCCGACTGCGGCCGCGCTGGCCTATGGCCTCGACAAGAAGGGTGGCGATCGCAAGATCGCGGTCTACGATCTCGGCGGCGGAACCTTCGACGTGTCGATCATCGAGATCGCCGAAGTCGATGGCGAGAAGCAGTTCGAGGTGCTGGCGACCAATGGCGACACTTTCCTCGGCGGTGAAGACTTCGACAAGCGCGTCATCGATTATCTGGTCGACGAATTCAAGAAGGATCAGGGCGTCGATCTGAAAAACGATCCGTTGGCCTTGCAGCGCCTGCGCGATGCGGCCGAGCGCGCCAAGATCGAGCTGTCGACGGCACACCAGACTGAAGTCAACCTGCCGTACGTCACCGCCGATGCGTCGGGTCCCAAGCATCTGATCATCAAACTCACGCGCGCCAAGCTCGAAGCGCTGGTCGGCGACCTGGTCGAGAAAACCATGGGTCCGTGCCGCACGGCGATCAACGATGCCGGCCTGAAGGTGTCCGATGTGACCGAAGTCATCCTGGTCGGCGGCCAGACCCGCATGCCCAAGGTGCAGGAAGCGGTCAAGAATTTCTTTGGCCAGGAGCCGCGCAAGGACGTCAACCCCGATGAGGCCGTTGCGGTCGGTGCAGCGATCCAGGGCGGCGTGCTCGGCGGTACCGTCAAGGATGTCCTGCTGCTTGATGTGACACCGCTGTCGCTCGGTATCGAGACGCTCGGTGGCGTGTTCACCAAGCTGATCGAAAAGAACACGACGATTCCGACCAAGGCATCACAGGTGTTCTCGACCGCCGAGGACAACCAGAACGCAGTCACCGTGCATGTGTTGCAGGGCGAGCGCGAGCAGGCGCGCTACAACAAGTCGCTGGCCAAGTTCGATCTGACCGGCATCCAGTCGGCTCCGCGCGGTATGCCGCAGGTCGATGTCACGTTTGATATCGATGCGAACGGCATCCTGCATGTCGGCGCCAAGGACAAGACGACCGGCAAGGAGCAGCGCGTCGAGATCAAGGCCGGCTCGGGTTTGAACGAGGACGAGATCCAGCGCATGGTCAACGATGCCGAGGCCAACAAGGAAGAGGACCGCAAGTTCCACGAGCTGGTCGGCGCGCGCAACAAGGCCGATCAGCTTGTGCACGGAACCCGCGCTGCATTGAAGGAACACGGCGGCAAGTTGCCGGCCGATCAGATCGGCCGCATCGAGGAAGCGCTGGCTGATCTTGATAAAGTCATGAAAGGCGAAGACAAGGCACAGATCGAGGCAAAGACCACGCGCCTCGAAGAAGCCGCTCAAGCCCTTGCCGCTGCAGCGGCGTCTGGCTCAGGTGCGCAAGGCGGCGATGCCGACGGTCAGTCTGCGCCAAACGACGATGTCGTCGATGCCGAGTTCACCGAGGTCAAGGGTGATGAGAAGCCGTAAAGGGTAAAGGGTGAAGCGTAAGTCGCGAGTCGGGCGTTGCCCGACTCGCTGTCAGTAAGCGAGGGAGTCAGTTGTCTGGGTTGTTTTGGGGGATTGGGTGACGCGACCGCATCACGAATTGAAAGCGTGGCAACACGCGATGGACTTGGCGCGCGAGGTGTATGCGCTGACAAGCGGGTTCCCCAATGATGAGCGCTACGGATTGACCTCGCAGCTTCGCCGCGCCGCCGTAAGCGTGCCCTCAAATATTGCAGAAGGAAGCGCGCGCGGTGGCTTGCGCGAATTTATCCAGTTCATGTACATCGCCCGTGGTTCCATGTCCGAGTTGGACACGCAATTGCGTCTTGCCGATGATTTCGGATTTTGCGACTCGGGCAGGGCTCTCGAAAATGTCGAAGCGTTGTTCGCCCTGCTCGGCGGTCTGATCACGGCACAACGCAATCGTGCTGACTCTTTACAGGCAGCGAAGCTGCCGACTGACAGGCCACGTAGTGGCCGACTTTCCCCGCAATGAACAAAAATCGCCTCGAAGCCTTCAGCGACGGTGTGATCGCGATCATCATCACGATCATGGTTCTGGAGATGAAGGTACCGCACGGTATCGAGCTGGCTAATCTGGGTCCGTTGCTGCCTGTTTTCCTCAGCTATGTATTGAGTTTTATCTATGTCGGAATCTAC
>JBDTOS010000205.1:0-5373 GCA_039933095.1 Dokdonella sp. | reverse complement strand
TCGCCGTAATCAGGATTGCAGCTTCGAACACAAAGTCTTCGGCCGGAATATCGACCAGTTCGAGCACGGCACGCGGGTAGTAGCGCTGACCGCTCTGGGTATCGGCGATCGGTGTCGCGCAACCCCAGGATATGCCCCAATCGGCGACTGCATTGGCGCGCCGTCGCGCATCGGGTTGGTTGTCGCGGACGCGCATTCGCGCGCCGATCACGATGTGCTCGGGGTACGCGCGTGCGGCGGCGAGCATGCGTGGAATATCGCTGGCTTGATGCTGGCCATCGCCATCCATCGTGATGACCGCATCGAAACCAAGCCGCATCGCTTCGCGAAAACCATCGCGCAGGCCTTCGCCCTTGCCGCTCGGATGTTCGTGGCGAATGAGGGTAATCGGCAAGTCGGCGATGCGCTCAACGGTTGCATCGGTCGAGCCGTCATCGATGACAATGACATTCGGGCAGATCACCAGCACCGAGGTAACGACATCGCGAATCGCCAACTCCTCATTGAGCGCGGGGATGACAATGGCAATCTGGTGCGGTTGGTTTGCGCTCATGCGCTTGACTCGGCGTGGCCGACTTCGATAGTCAGCGATGTGCCTGTGCCGGCCGGTAGTTCGATCGTCGCGATGCGCTTGTTGGCCAGTGCGGCCAGCAGCGGCAAGCACGCCGCGCTGTCGTTTGCTTCGGCGAGCGCCTGTAGCGACGGGGGCAACTCTGAAAAGGTATTTTTCGACACGCGTGCGTTCATGCGCAGTCGCAGGCGCTGTCCGCCATGTGAATCGTCCGCTGCCAACACAAATGCGACACCGAATGGTTCGGTATGACGTGCGATATCGCGCAGTGGTCCGGGCGCGGGAACGTCGTACGCGGCAAGCAGCACCGGAGACTGCGAACCGCATGCCTGCACCGCTGCCTCGAACAAACCGGCTGCGAAACTGACCGGACCGGCGCTGATCGCCATCGATGGTGCGCGGCATTCGTTCGCAATCGTCCAGTAGCCGGACGCGGCGTTGTGTACCGAGTTGTGGAATTTGATCGGCGAGGTCTCGAGTGGATTTTCTGCAAGCGTGGCGCAGATGGCGTCCGTGATCGTCATGTCGCCGTGATTCGAGGCGAAGACGCTGGGCAATGCAGCCGGATCAAGACCGGCGGCGGCGCAGGCCTGGCCGGCAACCTCGCAGGCAAGCAGCACTGATTCCGGCGCACGTCGACGTTCGCCAGCCGGCAGCAATGCGGCGGTGGGTCGGGTAGCAGACGATGGCGCAAGCTCGTTGCCAGTCAGCGCTGCGACAGCCGCTGGCCAGTCTGGCAAGCCACGCGCCCAGAAGCCGATTCCTGTCACGAAAACTGTCATCGCCGCCATCCGATCAATTTAACCGATCACGACTGAAGATCAGACTGCAATTGTTGCCACCGAATCCGAACGAGTTGCTCATCGCGGTGCGCACGTGTCGCCATTCGTTTGCTAGTGCAAGTTGCGGCCCGCATGCCGGGTCGAGGCGTTCGCAGTTCAACGTTGCGGGCACCAGATTGTGTTCGATTGCGGTCAGGCTGATTGCGGCTTCGAGAATTCCGGCCGCGCCCAGCGTATGCCCGGTCCAGCCCTTGCTCGAACTGGCACGCGTCGTGGCCGGAAAACGCTGTGCTATCACCGCTGCCTCGACTTCATCGTTCTTGCGCGTCGCCGTGCCGTGCAGATTGATGTAATCGATCTGCTGGGGCGCGAGCCCGGCTCGCACCAATGCGGCATCGAGCGCAAGCGCAGCACCCAGCCCTTCGGGATGTGGCGTGGACATATGCCAGGCATCGCTCGACTCGCCGTGGCCGAGCAGCCAGGGGCCGGCATGTCCGGACACATCGTCATGTCTTTCGAGTATCGCGAAACCGGCCGCTTCGCCGATCGAGATGCCGCGCCGATCGATATCGAACGGCCGGCACGGTTCAGGCGACACCAGTTCCAGCGCGTTGAAGCCGAACAGCACGCTACCGCACAGGGTGTCGACGCCGGCGACGATCGCTGCATCGGCCAGCCCGAGTCGCAACAGGCGCTCGGCGCTGGCGAAAATCTTGGCGCTCGACGAACATGCAGTCGCAATCGTCAGGCACGGACCGCGCGTGCCGAGCGCTTCTGCGAGAAACACGCCGAGCGAGTGCGGTGTGTGCAACAGTCGTTCGCGCAGGGAATCCGGAATGCGACCGTCCTCAAGCAGACGGTAGCCCTCTTCGGTCACTGCGATGCTGCCGGTCGAGGTTCCGATCAGCAAGGCGACGCGATCGGCACCGTGGCGCTCGATGCATGCTCGCGCCGCATCGATGAATCCGTCCTGTTCGATTGCGAGCCAGGCGAGCCGATTATTGCGGCAGTCGTAGCGCGCCAAATTGTCCGGGACGGTCACTTGTTCGATACCGGCTACGCGCCCGATCCAGCACGGGAGCGCCGTGGCCGTGAAATCATTGCGGATCAATCCGCTGTTGCGCTGCTCCAGGGCGCTTGCCAACGCGACACGTCCAAGGCCAACGGCGCTGCTGGCGGTCCATGCGGTGATGGCAAGCGGTGCGATGGCGGTAGGCACTCGATGTCGGTCGGACGGAACGGCCGACGATTATTGCATACGTGTTGCAGCGGCCCGTGTGAGCGACGTGAGCTACCATGAACGCAATGATGCCTAACTTTGCAACCAGTCGATGACAGACTCGCAACTGGCGATTGTCGGCACCTACCTGACCGGCCTCCAGGAGCGCATCGTTGCGGCACTGGAGGCGGTCGAGGTACCGCGCGCCGAAGGGGATATCGCGCGTTTTGGCGACGATATCTGGCAGCGCCCGAAAGGCGGCGGCGGGCGCACGCGCGTGTTGCGCGATGGCGCGGTATTCGAGCAGGCCGGCGTCGGTTATTCGCAGGTGCATGGCGACACCCTGCCGCCATCGGCGAGCGCCCTCCGCCCGGAATTGGAAGGGCGCAACTGGACCGCGACCGGAGTTTCGCTGGTCATCCATCCGCGCAATCCGTACGTGCCGACTACGCACATGAACGTACGTTACTTCGAGGCGATCGCACCCGGTCAACCGCCGGTCTGGTGGTTCGGTGGCGGTTTCGATTTGACCCCGTTCTATCCATTTGACGACGATATTCGTCACTGGCACGAAGTTGCACGTACTGCGTGCGGCAACAATCTGTATCCGCGCTTCAAGCAAAACTGCGACGGATATTTCTATCTGCGCCACCGCGCGGAAACACGCGGCGTCGGCGGATTGTTCTACGATGATTTCAATGAAGGGGGTTTCGCCCGCAGCCTCGATCTGATGCGCTCGGTTGGCGATGGATTTCTCGATGCTTATCTGCCAATCATCGACCGGCGCAAGAACACGCCATACGGTGAGCGCGAACGCGAATTCCAGCTGTACCGACGTGGGCGTTACGTCGAGTTCAACCTGGTCTACGATCGCGGCACTTTGTTTGGTCTCCAATCGGGCGGGCGAAGCGAATCGATTCTGATGTCGCTGCCGCCGCGGGTGCGGTTCGAATATGCCTATTCGCCCGAAGCCGACAGTCCCGAAGCGCGGATTGCCGAATACCTGCAACCGCGCGAATGGCTTGACCGCTGAAGTTTGAACCGAACAGCGTGCCAGCTTGTGCGGCTGCTTTGGCCGGGGAGGGTTACGTTCATCGAGGTGCCCAATACTACTGAGGACTGCAAACAAGTCGATCGCGATTTGCGTATCGCGGCAACATTGGCGCTGCTATCATCCGCAGCCGTTTTGTAGCTGGAACCTGTTTATTTTTCATCCGTCGATCGGAACAAGGCCCGGAGTGGCATACTACGACAGGCTTCGTCGATAACCTGGAGACCGCACCCATGTTCAAACGCAACTTTTCTCTGCTTGTAGTGGCTTCGCTCGCGATGCTCGCCGGCTGCGACAAGAGCAATACCCCCACAACGGCTCCGAACGGGCAGCCACTGACGAACAACGGCAAACCTGCGGGTCCGCCGCCGGTCGCACCGGGCACGGCAATCACCGGTACGGTCAATGTGCGCACTCAGGTACCGATCAGTGCCGATGCGACAATGACCATCCGCCTGGTCGAAGTCGCCCAGGCCGATGTGTCGCTTGCTGAAAAGACCGTCCCGGTCACCCCGCCGCAGCCGTTCACGTTCTCGCTCGATTTCGATCGCAACAAGATCGATCCAAAGCGCACGTATGAAGTCAATGTCACCTTGACCGACGGTCCGCGCCGCTTCATTCCGGCGTTGATATCGCCGGTATTGACCCTCGGTGCCGGGACACAAGCCGAGATTGCACTCAACGCCGAGCCGACGCCGGCCGAATTGCTCAAGCAGGAATACAAGAAACTGCAGGCGCACATCGGCGGCATGCGCACGATCAAGAATTCGTTCCTTACCGACACTACATCGGTGGGCTGGGATGCATTTGTCGATGCCGGCAAAGTGGTCTACATGCGCATCATCACGATCGACAAGGACAACAATCGTTCGACCGTAAAATATGCCTTCAAGGACGACAAGCCGATGGCGGTGCAGATGGGCAACACCCTGGTCGCGTGGAACGATCGCGACGAGGCGATCGTCAACGAAAAGGCTGATGGCAGCACGGCTGATGAAAAACAGATCAAGGCCATACACGATGATGCCGAACATGCTCTGAGCATGGCCCAGGAAAAGTTGCCGAAGAAGTAGTTGGCGAGGCAGTGCATGCGACATGAAAAAGCCGGGCGGAGCCCGGCTTTTTCATGTCGTGTACTTTGGTGAGTGAGTATCAGGCAACGCGCTTGTCGCCACGCTTCAAATGCACAAGCAACAGCGAAATCGCTGCTGGCGTGATTCCGGAGATTCGCTGCGCCTGCCCGACCGTGGTCGGTGCGCTGCGTGTGAGCTTGACCAGCGCTTCGCTCGATAGTCCGCGCACGCGCTGATAATCGAATCCATCGGGAATGCGGGTTTCCTCATGACGCCGATGGCGCTCGATCTCGTCCTGCTGGCGATCAAGATAACCAGCATATTTCGCGCCGATCTCGATTTGTGCTGCAACCTGTTCTTCGTCCACCGGCGGTCCAAATCCAGCGACGCTGGTCAGCTTTGCATACGTCAGTTCCGGGCGACGCAGCAGATCGAGCGCGGTTGCTTCACGGGTCAGTGTGATGCCGAGCGTCGAAGCAAGCGCGCGACCGTCTGCGTTGCTGGGGCCTGCCCACAAGGCGCTCAGACGTGCTTTCTCGCGCTCGATCGCATCGCGCTTGCGCCGCAACGCCTCGAAGCGCTCGCTGGCGACGCAGCCGAGTTCGTGGCCGATTTCGGTCAAGCGCAGGTCGGCGTTGTCCTCGCGCAGATGCAGCCGGTATTCGGCGCGCGAGGTG
>JBDTOS010000204.1:0-5385 GCA_039933095.1 Dokdonella sp. | reverse complement strand
GTTGGTCTGGATCGCTATCTGCGGACGCTGGATATCCGGGAACAGTTGCAGCGGCAGTTCACGCAGGCTGAGTAGACCGAACACTGCCACCAGCACAACCACCATGCCGACCGCGATCGGATTCTTCAGCGAGTTTTCGATCAGTTTCATTGGGGAGCGCTCCACGGGAACGACGGCAGTGTCGTCCACGCCGTCTCCTATTGGATGTGGCGCAAGTCACGATGGTTGCGTCGGATACGAAGAAACTCGTACGGATCACTCCGCGCGCGCGCGTTCATGCGTGGTCTTGCCGCGTACACCCGCGCGTAACGGACGCCGTGCCGATAATTGCGGTCAACCAACGCAACAAATTTCGTATCCGGAGGTTTCCCATGGACCGTCGTTCGCTGCTTCGCAGTCTTTCCGCCCTCGCAGTTTTGCCGCTACTGCCCGCTTGCTCGCGCGCAGCCAATCCACCTGCCGCCACTGGCGCAGCAATCGTGCCGCTGAAAAAGGATCCTGAATCGTGGCGCGGCGTGGTCAGCCCTGCGGCATGGAAGGTGTTGTTCGAAGAAGGCACGGAACCATCCGGAAGCAGCCCGCTCAACCACGAAAAGCAGCCTGGCACATATATTTGCGCTGCCTGTCGGCTGCCGATTTTCGACGCCGCGAACAAGTTCGACAGCGGCACCGGCTGGCCGAGCTTCACGCAACCGATTGCCGGCCATGTCGAAACCAAACGTGATTTCAGATTGATTCTGCCGCGCACCGAATATCACTGCATCCGCTGCGGCGGACATCAGGGTCATGTGTTCGACGATGGGCCGCAGCCTCGCGGCGAGCGCTGGTGTAACAATGGCCTCGCGCTTGAATTCTTGCCGGAAGGGCAACCACTGCCCGAACTGAGGAGTTGAGATGACGATTCGGCGAAACACGATCCTTTCACGAGTCGGCCTGATCGGACTGACGTTATTGATCGGTGCAATGAGTGCATGCGCGGGTCCCAGCGACGACTCGGCGAAACACGCGGCGAGCGCATCAAGCAGTGGTCAGACGGCGACAGCGATTTTCGCCGGCGGCTGTTTCTGGTGCATGGTGCATCCATTCGATCAATTGTCCGGCGTGATCTCGGTGACATCGGGCTACACCGGCGGCAACACCGTCGATCCAACTTACGAGCAGGTGTCGTCGGGAAGCACCGGGCACGCCGAGTCGGTCCAGATCATCTACGACCCGAGCAAGATCGGCTACGCAAAAATACTCGATGTGTTCTGGCACAACATCGATCCGCTCGCGGTCGATGCGCAATTCTGCGATCACGGCGATCAGTATCGCTCGGCGATCTTCACCTCCGATGCGGAGCAGCAAAAAGTGGCGGAAGAAAGCAAGGCCAAGCTGCAAGCCTCGGGACGCTTCGACAAACCGATCGCGACGCAGATCGTGCCGGCATCGGCGTTCTATCCGGCCGAGGATTATCACCAGGATTACTACAAGAAAAATCCGGTCCGCTACAAGTTCTACCGGTTCAATTGCGGACGCGATGCGCGTCTCGAAGAGGTCTGGGGTCCGTCGGAACACTGACAAAAAGCCCTCGCCGCGCAATCGCGCGGCGAGGAGTCAATGCGAGCGGTGTCCAGCGCGCTTCTACTCGCTCGGCTTACCTGGAGTGCCGATATTGTTGCCGAGGAAAGCGTCAATTTTGCCGAGCAGATCCGCTACGTTCGCCTCGGTGTAGAAGCCATGGCCTTCGGTACGTTGATAGACCCATTCGTGAGTGATGTGGCGTTCGTCGAGTGCCGCGTGCAGGTTTTCGCCGTGTATCGGGGGAACCGTATGATCTTCGCCACCAACGATAATCATGACCTTGGCCTTGAGTTGATCGAGATGCGCGAGCGGTGAGCGATTCCACAAATCGTCGCCGCTACCGATGAAGTTCGCTACATAATTGCGACCAGATAGCGACTGCGGAATATCTCCACGCGTGGCCATCAGGCGCAAATCGTATACACCGACATAACCGATAGCGCAGCGATACATATCAGGCTCCTTCACCGCTCCTTCGAGCGCTGCATAGCCGCCATAGCTGCCACCGAAGATGCAGATGCGTTTCGGATCGGCGATACCTTGCTGGATCGCCCAGCGTGTCGCATCGGTGACATCGTCCTGCATCTTGCCGCCCCACTCGCGATAGCCGGCCTTTTCGAAATCGTAGCCGTAGCCGCCCGAGCCGCGGAAATTGACCTGTAGCACCGCGTAACCGCGATTGGCCATCGCCTGCACGTAGGGATCGAAGTCCCACGTGTCGCGAATTCCGTACGGCCCGCCATGCAGATAGACAACCATGGGCAGATTCTTTTCTTTCTCCTTGCCGACGGGGCGGGTGACATAACCATGCAGATCGAGGCCATCACGCGCTTTCAATGCGATGGGTTCCATCGTTGCCATTGCATCGGGATTGAGCCATGACATACGCGCACCGATCGATCCGAGCTTGCCGGTAGTCGCATCGAGCATGTAGAAGGTCCCTGCATCGACATCGCCGGTCGCGAGCACGATGACTTTCTTGCCATCGAGACTGCTGCTGGCAAAGCGCACATCCTGACCTTGCAACTGCTTGGCAACCTTGACCAGCTGTGCCGCCTCCGGCGCGTTCTTGTCGATCAGGTTGATCTGCGAATAGCCAGGCATCGAGCGCACGCCCCAGATGTCCTTGCCGTCGAAGCTGTGCATGTATGTGAGTGCGTCGGCTTCAGTACCACTCCAGACAGTACTGAGCTTGCGCGAGGCAACATCCCAGCGGCACAGGCCGCCAAGGTTCTTGCTGCCACCGCATTTGAAGTAGACCGATTTGTCGTCGCGAGCGAATCCGAGCGGGAAAATCCGGGTGCCATCCTTGTTCTCATCAAACAAGATCTCGAAGTCCTTGCCGTTGCCTTCGCGATACCAGACCTGCAACTTCTGATTGTTGTCATTACCATAGGCAAAACGCACATCGCCCTGGTTATCGGTCACAAAATCGGCATTGCGCATGGGCGCGCTCGCGATCTTCGTGGTCTTGCCCGACACAAGATCGATACGGCGTGCCTCAGTGAACTCGCCGCTGTCGCTGGCCGCACTGCCGGCACCGGCGCGTGATCCAGTAAACGGATGAACACCAATGATCGCCGAGTTCGCATCCTCCGGACGTGGATCGACCACCCAGCCGTAGGCAAATTCACTGACCGCTTGTTTGATATGCGACGCAGTCTGGTTGCCGCCAACGCGCGCACCAAACAGCACCGAACCACCGCTACCGTCTGCATTGACTGCATATATCTCTCCGGTCGCGGATGGTCGTTCCAACGCTCCGAGCCGCTCACCGATTGTGTACAACACCCGGGTTGGCGACGCCCATTCAAAAGCGACAACGTTGGCAATACCGCGCGGTGCAATACGCACCGCCTTCATGTCGCTCAGTTGTATCAGCCCAAGCACCGTTTGATTGTCGACGACGGCCGTCGTGGCCAGATATTCGCCATCGGGCGAAATCTTGACGTCGAGCAGCGCCTCGTGGCGGGCAAAATCCGTGAACGGAATCTGTGCAGCAGTGCAAATCGGGGTGATGACGGACAGGCACGCGGCGAGTGCGATCGCCGGGAAACACTTGCTGTCCTTTCTTGTATCGATATCCATGTTCGCTCCTTGGTCGGCTTGAACCAGCCGTGCTTGCATCGAAATTGCTGATTGCCGTCCGGGAGCGCCGATGCGTGCGATCATCCCGGAACGCTGGTTGAACTCAATAAACCTGAATGATCAGGCCGAACTTCCAATCCAATTTGATCAAGCTGATTTGCTCAGGCGGATTCAATCAAGCTGATTTGATTAGGCGGATTGAATCAGGATTTGGCGACGACCCGCCCATAGCGGTCTTCGAGTCTGACGATATCATCCTCACCGAAGTAGTCTCCACACTGAACCTCGATCAGATGAATATCCTGTTCAGTCGGATTTTCCAGACGATGCATCGTTTCCACAGGGATATACGTCGATTCGTTGCGATTTAGCAGAAATTCCTTTTCGCCGACGCGCACCTTGGCGGTGCCGTGGACGACGGTCCAGTGCTCGCTGCGCCGATGGTGCAGTTGCAGCGAAAGGACGTGACCGGGTTTGACGGTCAGCCGCTTGACCTTGCAGTCCTCGGCATCTTCGAGAATCGTGTAGCTGCCCCACGGTCGATGCACGGTCGTGTGATGCGACGCTGATATGTGACTGTCGGCGCGCAGGCGATCGACCACGAGTTTGACCTGCTGGGCGCGTTCGCGATCGGCAACCAGCACCGCATCGCCGGTATCGATTATGACCAGATCGTTGACGCCCACCGCAGCGACCATGCGCGTCTCCGACTGGATGAAGCAATTGCGGCTCTCGATGACGACGGCCTTGCCGCTGACGCGATTGCCGTTCTCGTCGGATTCACCATCGATCTCGCTGACCGCTTTCCACGAGCCGATGTCGCTCCAGTCGAAGCTGGCCGGCACCACGGCAACGCGATCGGCGCGCTCCATGATCGCGTAGTCGATCGAGATATCCGGTTGCGCCATGAATTCCTCGCGCACGTACTCGATCGGACTCTCGTGCGCAGTCGCGCCTGCGTGGCATATCTGCGCGGCGGCGAGCACGTCGGGACAGGTGCGCTCGGCGGCAGCAAGCAGTGTATCGGCAGTGAAACAGAACATGCCGGAGTTCCAGACGTGATCGCCCGAGGCCAGATATTCCTCGGCTAGCGCACGGCTCGGCTTCTCCACAAACGCAGCAACGCTGCGTCCCTCGCGATCGGCGATTGCCTTGCCCATGCGCACGTAGCCGAAGCCGGTCTCCGGATGGGTCGGGCGAATACCGAACGTGACCAGCCAGCCATCGGCGGCGAGCGCGGCGGCGCGCTGCACGTCGGCGGTGAACGCATCGACATCGCGAATCAGATGATCGGCAGCGAGCATCAGCAACGTGGCATCACCACCGAAGTGCTGACGCACATACAGCGCCGCCAGCAGCACGGCAGGTGCGGTATTGCGACCGGCCGGTTCAAGCAGAAACGGCAAGATATCCAGATCGGCACGCGGATGGCGCGCGTATTCATCGCGGGTCAGAAAATAATAGTCGCGTCCGGTTACCGTCAGCACCGGACCGCTGCCAGCAACGGTCAGCGCGCGATCCAGCGTTTTCCACAGCAGCGTATGACCATCGGCCATGCGCATGAACGGCTTCGGATACGCGCTGCGCGAGACCGGCCACAAACGCGTGCCGGCGCCGCCGGACAGAATCATCGGAATGAGCACATCATTCTCCTTTCTCTAGGGATGCTCTGAACAAGGCCGCACAGGCGTCACCGATCTGTCTGCTCGCAGATCAAGGCGCGTCGGCGAAGTC
>JBDTOS010000203.1:0-5422 GCA_039933095.1 Dokdonella sp. | reverse complement strand
AAACCCGGCAATCGTGATTCAGGGAAATCCGAAGCGAAAAACGCGGCCTCAGGCAAGAACGAAACCCATCTCTACCCGACTCTCCCCGTGAAAGGGAGGACTCAAGCGATACGCGTGCGGCCTGAGTCCCGGATACCAAGTCCCGAGTCCCGTTCATCTCACGAACCGATCACGAACAGCGGCTCGTCGAACTCGACCGGCTGGCCGTTTTCGACGAGGATCGCAGTGATCGTGCCGCTGGCGTCGGCTTCGATCTGGTTGAACATTTTCATCGCTTCGATGATGCCGAGTGTTTCGCCGAGCTTGACCTTCTGACCGACCTGCACGAATGCCGCCGCGCCAGGCGTGGCCGACGCGTAATAGGTGCCGACCATCGGCGAGCGCACTGTATGGCCTTCATGCTGCGGCTTGGCCGTGCCGGTCGCAGATGCAGATTGCGTGGGGTCCGGGCGTGCAGTGGCAGCAGTTGGCAGGTCAACGTACGTGTGCGTCGCCGGCGGCGCTGCATAGGTCGGCGCAATACCCTTGGGGATGCGCGACAGACGCACGATCTCCTCACCTTCCTTGATCTCGAGTTCGGCGAGATTCGATTCTTCGAGGAGATCAATCAGTTTCTTGATTTTTCGCAGATCCATGAGCCTTGCCTTTGCAATGATTCCGACCGCGCAGCGCGCCGCCGAAGGGAATGTCTATTCCTGCGCCAATTGGCGGATGACAAATTCGAGCGCCATGCGATAGCTGTCCGCACCAAATCCGGTGACTACGCCACGCGCCAGCGCGGAAACATAGGAGTGCTGGCGGAATTCCTCGCGGGCATGGATGTTCGACAGATGCACCTCGACGAATGGAATCGCCACCGCGGCCAACGCATCGCGCAACGCGATGCTGGTATGGGTGAACGCGCCGGGATTGATGACGATCCAGCGCGTCCCATCGGCACGCGCGGCGTGAATGCGATCGATCAGCGCGTGCTCGGCATTGGACTGGAACGCCGTAATGCTTACCTCGGCCGCCCGCGCCATATCGGCCAGCTCGACATCGATCGCGGCCAGCGTGGTGCGGCCATACTGATCCGGCTCGCGCGATCCGAGCAGATTCAGGTTGGGGCCGTGCAGGACGAGAATCGTTGCCAAAGATATTCCTGATGCGACAGGGGTCGCTGAGGGGCGGCTAGTGTGGTCCAAGCCTAGTAATGTGTCCAGTTCGGCGACGTTTGACGAAATTAGGCAGTCCATCCCCTCACGCCACGCACGAAATGACTAGCCGGACCGATTTTCGCCATGCGGGATAGTCACGCGTTATGCTTGAGCCGAGCGGAACCCAAGGACTTCGCATGCAGTGCTTCGTGTACAAGAGCCAGCGCCGTGACGATACCTATTTGTATCTGCGTGAAGCCGGCAACTTTTCGCTGTTACCGCCCGGTCTGCACGAGCGCCTTGGCGAACTGAGTTTCGTGATCGAACTCGACCTGTCGCCCGAACGCAAACTCGCTCGCGAGAACGTCACTAGTGTGCTGGCCGATCTCGCCCGCGACGGTTTCCACTTGCAACTCGGCGCGGACCATTTGCCGGCAAGCGACCTGCCCGGAATCGGGCCTGAGCAATGCGATTGAGTCAACGCTGGGCATTTCGATGTGAGCAGTCGCATTGAAATCGTCCGCACGAATGCGCAACGGTGCGCAATTCGATCTCGGCGCGCCCGGTCTTCATCGCTATACTCACCCGTGAGCGGCGCGGTTGATTGACGATTGCCGCGAGCTCCGGGTCCATCCGCATCGCATCGCGGGTGCCGCAATCGTCGCACCGAGGGTACGCGCGAGTTGAGCAGTCCGATCAGGGAAATCGCCGTATTTGTCGTCCTTCTGCTGGACAATTCACTGGCGGCATTGATCATCTGCCGGCTGATCGCGGTCAGGCGGCCAGCGGATCGATCGGCATGGAGCGGTCGCCGATTCGTTGCCTATTTCCTGCTGTTCGCGTTGTTCAGCGCGCTGCTCGGAGCGCTGGTCGCTCCAGCGATCGGCTGGCTTATCCGCGATCACGAACTCGGCGCGGCGCTCGCCGTATCGGGCGCGATTCTTGTCGCTCTGCTTGTGCTCGGACGCTGGTGGCCGGCATTTGCATTGCCGCTGGTTTCGCGCGAAATCTGGTTGACCACGCCGCCGCTGGAATCCGATCCACCGACCGTCTTGCCTGCGTACTACGCGCCGGCCGTATTTCCGTTGCGCGCGATCGGGCGTTCGCTGGTCCGCGCGCACGATCTCACACGTCACTTTGAAACCTATTTCCACCACGGTCTGTCGGCTGCATTCGCCACGCTGATCGCCGCCGGTGGTGCGCTCGCGCTGAGCGGATTCACGACCTGGCTACCGGACTGGCTGCCCGAGAACATGCGCTACCCCGCGCTCGCGGCATATCTGCTTGTCATCGTGCCGATCGCACACTGGATTCTGATCAACAACTGCCAACAGGTGTTGTTCGACGCGTCACCTAGCGGCCAACGTCGTTCATCCGATTCAATCCAGACGATCGATGCCGCAACAGCAGCACACAATGCGTCGACCTTGCTGGTCGCCGGCATTCCGCCAAGCGAGATGGACGCGACTCTGCTCACCGCCGCCCGCAACGGCAACGTTGCGCTGGCGCTGGCCGCGCTTGAACACGGCGCCAGCGCGAACGCCGTGCCGCCGCCCGACGACCGTGATCAACGCAGCGCCAGCGTACGCGCGGTCACCCTGCCGGATCTGCGTTTGCTGCGTTCTCTGATTTCGCTTGGCGCCGACACCAATCACGCGCACGCCGGGTTGACACCGCTGATCGCCGCGACCCGGGACAGCTACGAAGGCCGTCCCGATGCGGTGATGACCTTGCTCGCGAACGGCGCCGATCCGCGCCTTGCCGATACCGAAGGCAACACGCCGCTGCACCACGCCGCGCGCTGCCGCGAACCAATCGTTGCGGCCTTGCTGGTTGATGCCACTGCGCTGCTCGATGTCGTGAATCACGAAGGTGAAACCCCGCTTGGGCTCGCCTGTGCGCATGGCAACTGGCAGACCGCTAGCTATCTGCTCAGCTGCGGCGCAACCGCCGAAGTCGCCCACGCACAGCCGGCCCTCGTGCTTGCCGCGTCGGTCGCTGAGGACGACAGCGAAGGCATCAAGTTGTTGCTGAAGCGCAAGCTGCGCGTCGATGCGCGCGGCGCACTCGGTCGCACCGCGCTGATGACGGCGGCGCTGGCCGGGCACACACGTATTGTCGAGGCGTTGCTCGCTGCCAGCGCTGCGGTTGATATCGCCGATCAGCAAGGTACGACCGCGCTGATGGAAGCGGCGCGCGCGAATGCCGTCGCCATCGCGCATGCGCTCGCACGCAAGAAGGTCGACGCGAATGCGGTCGATGCGCATGGTCGCAGCGCGCTCATGATCGCCTGCGCGTCGCGCGACGCCAGCGAGGAAATCGTGCGCGCCCTGCTCGCCTGCGGTGCCGATCGCAACTTGACCGCAAGCGATGGGCGGCGCGCCGTCGACTATGCTGCCGCTGCGGGACGCTGGCAGCTTGTCGCGGTGCTAGATCCGGACTACGCGCTGCCGAGCAGCGTCGCCGGCACCGCGCTGACCAGCGATTCGACCAGTGCCAGTCATCTGCTCGATGCGCTGCGCTTTGGTCACGCAAAAATTGCCGAAGAGTTTACGCCGCTGGTCCGTGACTGGCCGCAGGCGCTGCTGGCAAGCCTGTATCTCGACTTGCAGGACCCCGAACAATCCAGCGCGCGCGACTGGCTGCTCAATCATGGGCTCGATCGCGATGCACTGCTCGATGGTGGCATAGCGCTGGCCGACCAACTTGCCAGCGATCTGCCCGACTCACTGGTCGCGTTGAACGACCTTCTGCAACGCGGCGCGAGTGTGGGCGGTGCCGGTACGCTGGCACGCGTGCTCGCGATTGAACCCGGCAATCGCGACCTGCACCAATTGGCGCGCGTATTTCTCGACAGCGGTCGCGATGCGTGCGGCGCGGCCGCCAATGGCTGCACCGCGCTGCACCTTGCCGCTGCGGCCGCCGATGAAGAACTTGTGGTGCTGTTGCTCCAGCGCGGTGCCGATCCGAATGCGCGCGACAACACCGGCCGCACGCCATTGCATGCAGCAACTGCGCACGCGACCGAAACCGCGATTCCACTGGTGCGCACTTTGATCGCGCAAGGCGCTAATCCCGAAATTGCGGCCGGCAATGGCGAGACCGCGCTCGGCCTTGCGCTGGCGCGGCGCGATCGGGAATTGATCGACTGGCTGCGCTGGAAGCACTGGCGTTTGCCACTGCGCCCATTTCGAGCGAGCGATCTGCCGGCCGCAGCAGCGATCGGCGATGGCGAAGCGGTCGGCCATTTGTTGGCGTGCGGATTGGCTATTGATTCGATGGACGAGAAAGGCGCGACCGCGTTGATTCGCGCCTGTGGCTTCGGCGATACAGCGTTGGTCGCGGCCTTGCTCGATGCCGGTGCCGATCCGCTGCACGCAGCGCGCTCGGGTGCCAACTGCCTGACTGCAGCTATCAGTGCGCGTCACGAAGATGTCGTCACCCTGCTGCTCGGACGCGGCGTCGCCGCCGAGCAACGCTTGTCCAACGGGAGCACGCCATTGCTCATCGCCTGCGCGCTTGGCCAGCATGGCATTGCCGCGTTGCTGCTCGCGAACGGCGCGCAAGCCAACGTCGTCGACGATGCCGGCGTGGCGCCCATTCACGTCGCCGCGCAGTTTGCCTTTGCGAGCAGCGATACGCCGACCGCGACTGCGCTATTCGATCAGTTGCTGCGCCATCGTGCCGACCTCGCCCGCATCGACGAAAACGGCAGCGATGCACTGTTGCTGTTGCTCGGTGCGCGCGCCGATCCCGGCACCGCTTGCGACGCGCAACATCTGGCATTGCTGACCGGCATGCTGCTTGAACGCGGCGCTGTTCTAGATCATCAGGACAAGCGTGGAGTCAGCGCGCTGCATGCCTGCGCCATGCACGGTCTGCTCGGCTGTGCGCGCCTGCTGAAGGCTCGTGGCGCACCGCTCGATCTGCTCGACATGCACGAACGCACTGCCGGCGAAGTCGCCGCCCTGCTTGGCTTCGCCGCCGTCGCCACCGAACTCGGCAGTCATCACCGCGCGATACCCAGCGTGAGCCAGACCTTGCGCCAACGAGCGACCGAATGATCGTGATGTTCGGCGTGGCCAGCTTCTGCGTGGCAAGCTCTCGCTGCGCGCCAATTCGTTGAAGAAAAACTGATACGCCTAGCTCTGGAGACGCCAGTTCAAACGGCGGTCGATTTTTCCTTGGTAGTCGATCGCGACCGCACTCGCGGAATCTTGCGCGCGACGATTTGCTGCGACGCTTTTTCCGCAGCCGGATGATCTTCGTCGTCGATATCCAACAGC
>JBDTOS010000202.1:0-5425 GCA_039933095.1 Dokdonella sp. | reverse complement strand
CCGAAGTGCAGTCGATCATCGTCGACGAAGAAAAACATTCGATGGATATCGCGGTAGCTGAGGACAAGTTGTCGCAGGCGATCGGTCGCGGCGGTCAGAATGTGCGGCTAGCGAGCAAGCTCTCTGGCTGGCAGCTCAATGTCATGACCGCCGATCAGGTTCGCGAGAAGAGCGAGGCCGAGCAGGATACGGCGCGCGAATTGTTCATCGCCAAGCTTGAGGTCGACAACGAGATTGCGCAGATCCTGGTGCAGGAAGGATTCTCGACGGTCGAGGAAATTGCCTATGTGCCGACCGCCGAGCTGCTGGCGGTTGAAGGTTTCGACGAAGACATCGTCGAGGAATTGCGCGCACGTGCGCGTGATGCATTGTTGACCGAGGCGCTCGCCGCCGAGGAAGACATCGAGGAACACAAGCCGGCCGAGGATTTGCTGGCTGTCGAAGGTATCGACGAAGCGCTGGGTTATGAGCTCGCGCAACACGGAATAGTCACCCGCGAGAATCTTGCCGATCTGGCGACCGATGAATTGGTCGAGCTCGCGATTGAAGGCATCGACGAAGATACGGCGTCAGCGCTGATCATGGCTGCCCGCGAGACGGAAGTCGCGTGATCGCCGCTTGCGACGAATGATGCAACGGACAAACGTAGTAGCAATGCAGCACGCAGGTTAGGGACCAGGAGTCAGCATGTCGGACGTCACCATCAAGCAGCTCGCCAGTTTACTCGGCACGCCGGAAGACAAGTTGCTCGCGCAACTTGCCGAGGCAGGCATGAAATTCTCGAATGCCGACGAGGCGATCAGCAGCACCGAAAAGGTCAAGCTGCTCGGATTCCTGCGCCGCAATCACGGCAAGCAGGAAGCGTCGACGGAAAGCAGTGCGCCGCGTCAGGTCACGCTCAAGCGGCGTACGGTCAGCGAAGTCACGGTTTCGACCGGCGCGCGCGGAAGCGCGGCGAAGACCGTTGCGATCGAGGTTCGGGGCAAGCGCACTTATGCCAAGCGCAGCACGGTCGAGGAGCAGAGCCCGGTTGATGCCGAGCGTGAGGACGCAATCCGCAAGCTGCAGGATTCCAAGCTGCGTCAGGAGGCCGAAGAGAAGGTTCGTGTCGAAACCGATCGCCGTCGCCAGGAAGAAGAGGCCAAACAACGTGCGGTCGAGGAAGCCAAGCGCGCTGTTGAGGAAGCGGCCAAGCTGAAAGCGGCTGCCGAAGTGGAACTCAAGCTGCGCGATGTGGGTGATGCAAAGCCGAAACGCGAAGCACCTGCGATGAAGGAAGCCGAGCGTCCTGCAAGGCGTCCCGATGAGCGAGCTCCAGAGACCCCGCATCGCGGCAAGCCGAAGCAACATGGCTCGCATCGCATGCAGGAAGGCGCTCCGGATGGCGAAGAAGGTGGACCACGCTATTTTGGCAACGAGCTGCATTTGTCGCGTGAAGCGGCAGCGCGGCGCACTGGCCGCAAGAAACCGAAAGCCAAGGTTGCCGAAGCGTCGTCGCGTGGGAGCACCAACCACGGATTTTCCAAACCGGTCGCGCCGATGAGTCGTGATGTTGCCGTAGGTGATTCGATTCTCGTTGCGGACCTGGCCCAGAAGATGGCTGTCAAGGGTGCCGAGGTGGTCAAGGCGCTGTTCAAGATGGGTGTCATGACGACGATCAATCAGGTCATCGATCACGATACCGCCTCGCTGGTTGCCGAGGAACTCGGCCACACGGTTACCCGCGCGCTCGAAGACGATGCCGAAATAACCCTGCTCGCGCAGGCTGACAACAAGGGCGACGCTGAGTCGCGTCCGCCGGTCGTCACGATCATGGGCCACGTCGATCACGGCAAGACCTCGTTGCTCGACTACATCCGACGCACCAAGGTTGCGTCGGGCGAGGCGGGCGGTATCACCCAGCATATCGGCGCGTATCACGTGACGACCAAGGGTGGCGTAGTGACCTTCCTCGACACGCCCGGTCATGCCGCGTTTTCATCGATGCGCGCACGCGGTGCGCAATCGACCGATCTGATCGTGCTTGTGGTCGCCGCCGACGATGGCGTGATGCCGCAGACGATCGAAGCCATCAATCACGCGCGCGCCGCCAAGGTGCCGCTGCTGATTGCGATGAACAAGATGGACAAGCCCGAGGCTGATCCCGAAAAGGTCAAGCAGGGCTTGGTGCAGCACGAAGTCGTGCCGGAAGAGTGGGGCGGCGATGTGCAGTTCGTGCCGGTGTCGGCCAAGACCGGGGACGGCGTCGATGCCTTGCTCGATGCAATCCTGGTGCAGTCCGAAGTCATGGAGTTGAAGGCAGTGCACGATGGTCTGGCCAGCGGTGTCGTCATCGAATCGAGTCTCGACAAGGGACGTGGTCCGGTATCCACCGTGCTGGTTCAGCAGGGCACATTGAAGAAGGGTGATTTCGTCGTCTGCGGCGTGGAGTACGGGCGCGTGCGCGTGCTGTTCGACGAAGGCGGCAAGCAGATCGATTCAGCTGGCCCGTCGATCCCGGTACAAATACTCGGTCTATCCGGCGTGCCGGAAGCGGGCGACGATTTCGTGGCGGTCGCCGATGAGCGCCTTGCGAAAGATGTCGCCCAGCAGCGCCAGCAGAAGCGCCGCGAAACGCGTCTGATCAAGCACAGCCCGAAACTCGAAGACTTCATGTCAGCGATGACCGAAGGGAGCGAGCAGCTGACCCTGAATCTGGTCATCAAGGCCGACGTGCAGGGTTCGGCGGAGGCGTTGCGCGAGGCACTGACCGATCTGACCAACGAGAAGATCCGCATCAATGTGATTTCGTCCGGAGTCGGTGGCATCACCGAATCCGACGCGACTCTCGCAGCGGCATCCAAGGCGGTCATCATCGGATTCAACGTGCGTGCTGACGCATCGGCACGCAAGATCATCGAGACGAGCGCACTCGACTTGCGCTACTTCTCGATCATCTATGACGTGATCGATCAGGTAAAACAGGTTGCGACTGGTTTGCTTGGCACGGAAGTTCGCGAGGAAATTCTCGGCCTGGCCGAAGTTCGCGACGTGTTTCGCTCATCGAAGTTCGGCGCGGTTGCCGGGTGCATGGTCATCGAGGGCGTGGTCAAGCGCAGCAAGCCCATTCGCGTGCTGCGCGACAACACGGTCATCTTCGAGGGCGAACTCGAATCGCTGCGCCGCTTCAAGGAACTGGTCGACGAAGTCCGCAATGGAACCGAGTGCGGCATTGCCGTCAAGCAATACAACGATGTGAAGCCGGGCGATCAGATCGAGTGCTTCGAGCGCATCGAAGTGCAGCGGACGCTGTGAGCGATTTCACCCGTTCGGATCGGGTCTCGGCGCAACTGCGTCGCGACATTGCCGTGCTCGTGCATGCGGCCGTGCGCGATCACGCGCTGCCGTCGGTGAGCGTTTCCGATGTCGAGGTCAATCGCGAGCTCGATGTCGCTACCGTGTTTGTGACTGCCCTGATCGGCGATGAAGGTCCGCTGGCAGTGAAGTCGCTCAATAACATGGCCGGAGAATTTCGTCATGAATTGTCGCGTACATCGCGTATGCGACGCATGCCTGAATTACGTTTTCGTTACGATGATTCAGTCGATCGCGGCGAGCGCATCGAAGCGCTGTTGCGCGGTGATGGCGAGGCATCGGATTGACGCCTGAGCGCAGCACTGTGTCGGCAGAAGGTTCTGCCGGGCGATCGAAGAAAGTACCTTGGCGCGACGTTCACGGCATCCTGCTGCTCGACAAGCCGCAAGGCTTGAGCTCGAATCAGGCATTGCAAAGCGTGCGGCATTTGTATCGCGCGGCCAAGGCCGGGCATACCGGCAGTCTCGATCCGCTTGCGACTGGTCTGTTGCCGATCTGTTTCGGTGAGGCAACCAAGATCGCCGGCCTGTTGCTTGGCGCGCACAAGGCCTACGAAACAACCTGCCGCCTCGGCGCGACGACCGATACCGACGATGCCGATGGAACGGTCCTGGTCGAACGCAAGGTTCCTGTGCTCGATGCGGCGCGCATCGAAAGCGCGCTAGCCAAACTGACCGGACGCATTACCCAGGTCCCTCCGGCCTATTCGGCGATCAAGCAGGCTGGCGTTCCGCTGTATCGCAAGGCGCGCCGTGGCGAAGAGGTGGTCGCGCCGCCGCGTGAAGTCGAAATAGCCCGGTTTGAATTGTTGGAACTCACGCCGACCCACTTGCGCCTGCATATCGAATGCGGGTCAGGAACTTATGTGCGCAGTCTGGTACGCGATCTTGGCGAGGCGCTGGGTTGCGGTGCGCATGTCGAATCCTTGCGTCGGCTTTGGGTGGCCCCCTTCACGGCTCCGCAGATGACCGATATCGCCACGCTGCGTGGGTTGGCCGAGTCCGATCCCGCTGCGCTGGATGCGCTGTTGCTACCGCTCGAAAACGGCCTGAGCGCATGGCCGCAGGTACAGGTGAGCGAAAATGATGCGATTCGACTGCGCCATGGACAGAAAATAGCGACCAGCGCTGACGAGGGACGTTGTGTCGCCGTGGATGCTGCCGGTCGCGCGCTGGCCTTGGCGGAATGCGGGCCAGACGGTCGATTGCGTTCGATTCGTGGCATCAATTCGACAGTAAATCCGTCCACACCAACCGAAAAACAAGGATAAACGCTTGTTCCGACAGCACTACGCCGGCTAAAATAGCTGGCTCAGTTTCATTCCACAGGCTCTTTCCATCCCACGCGCGGGATTTGCGAACGCCCATTCGGCCGGTTCTCCAACGGCGTGGCGTGGTCGCCCGCAAATCTCGCATTCGCTTCCAGGATACAAACACGATGTCGCTTCCCGCAGAAAAAACAGTTCAGGTTATCGCCGATTATCGACGCGCCGCCAACGACACCGGTTCGCCGGAAGTCCAGGTTGCCTTGCTGTCGGCCCGTATTGAACATTTGAGCCATCACTTTGCCGATCACGGCAAGGATCATCATTCGCGTCGCGGCCTGCTCAAGATGGTCAACCAGCGCCGCCGTCTACTTGCCTATCTCAAGGACAAGGATAGCGAGCGTTACAAGACCCTGATTGAGCGGCTTGGATTGCGTAGATAGTTTTGCGCGGCGTTTCTTGCATCTGACGTGTATGTATTGAAGCGTTCGTTCGCGAACGCTGCGCCGGCACAGATATCAGCAGCTTTTGATTTGTGCTCATGTTCGAGCACCAGAGCGACCATCCCCGGTCGCACTTTTTGAAAAAACTCAGGACAAATATTCCGTGGCGAAAGTAACCAAGACGTTCAAGTACGGCAATCATGAAGTCACTCTCGAAACGGGTGAAATCGCCCGTCAGGCTGGTGGTGCCGTCATGGTCAGCATGGGCGGAACGGTCGTGCTGGTCACGGCTGTTGCAGCCACCAAGGCGCGCGAGGGGCAGGATTTCTTCCCGCTCACGGTGGACTATCAGGAAAAGTTCTAT
>JBDTOS010000201.1:0-5432 GCA_039933095.1 Dokdonella sp. | reverse complement strand
TCGAGCATCTGCTGGAACAGCTCGAATGCTTCGCGCTTGAATTCCTGCTTCGGCTGCTTCTGCGCATAACCGCGCAGATAAATGCCCTGGCGCATGTAATCCATGCTCGCCAAATGTTCCTTCCAGGCGTTGTCGAGCACGGTCAGCATCACATGCTTTTCAAGACCGCGCATGACCTCGGATCCAACCATCGCCTCTTTTTCGCGCAGAAGGCGATCGGCGCTATTGAGGACGCGCTCCAGGATCGTGTCGGCATCCGCTTCGTGCTGGTCTTCGAGCCAATGACGAACATCGATATCGAGACCGAATTCATTTTCGAGCTCGCTTTCGAGCCCAGTGATATCCCACTGCTCGTCAACCGAATCAGCCGGAATGTGGCGACGCGTGATCTCGGTCAACACGTCGTTGCGAATCGAAGCGACCGTCTCGGCGACACTCTCGCTGTCGAGCAGTTCGTTGCGCTGCTCGTAAATCACCTTGCGCTGATCGTTCGCGGTGTCGTCGAATTCAAGCAGGTGTTTGCGGATATCGAAGTTGTGCGCTTCGACCTTGCGCTGCGCCTTTTCTATTTGACGACTGACCATCTTGTCCTGGATCGCGTCATCTTCCTTCATGCCAAACATGCGCATCAGCTTGGCGACACCCTCACCCATGAAGATGCGCAACAGACTGTCTTCGAGGGATAGATAGAACCGGCTGGAGCCGGCCTCCCCCTGACGACCGGAGCGCCCACGCAACTGGTTGTCGATACGCCGCGACTCATGGCGCTCGGTGCCGATGATGCGCAAGCCACCGAGAGTCAGCACTTCGGCATGACGTGATTGCCAGTCGCTCTTGATGCGCTCGCGATCGGCATCGGTTGAATCTTCGGGCAGCGCTGCCAGCTCGGCATCAAGACTGCCGCCAAGCACGATATCGGTACCGCGACCGGCCATATTCGTCGCGATGGTCACCGCGCCGGGCCGACCGGCCTGAGCGACGATATGCGCTTCGCGCTCATGCTGCTTCGCATTGAGCACTTCGTGGGTGAGGTCTTCCTTTTTCAGCAATCCGGACAAGTATTCCGACGCCTCGATCGACGCCGTGCCGACAAGAACCGGCTGGCCGCGTTCGTGGCATTCCTTGATGTCGTCGACAATCGCGGCAAACTTGTGTGGCGATTTGAGGAAGATGACGTCCGCTTCGTCCTTGCGCACCATCGGGTGATGGGTCGGGATCACAACGACTTCGAGACCGTAGATCGACTGGAACTCGTACGCCTCGGTATCGGCTGTGCCGGTCATGCCGGCTAGCTTCTTGTACATGCGGAACAGGTTCTGGAACGTGATCGAGGCAAGGGTCTGATTCTCGCGCTGAATCGGCACGCCTTCCTTCGCCTCGACCGCCTGATGCAAGCCATCAGACCAGCGCCGACCAGATAAGGTACGGCCGGTGAACTCGTCGACGATGATGACCTCGCCGTCGCGCACGATGTAGTCGACATCGCGCTGAGACAGCGCATGCGCACGCATTCCGGCATTGAGATGATGCACAACCGACAGGTTGGTCGAGTCGTACAGGCTCTGATCTTGCTCCAGAATTCCATCCCTGCGCAGCAATTCCTCGACATGCACCATGCCTTGCTCGGACAGATGGACCTGCTTCTGCTTTTCGTCGACCCAGTAGTCGCCGTCGCCGTCTTCCTTTTCCTGGCGAGTCAGGTTCGGAACCAGGTGATTGATCTTGACATAGAGTTGCGGCGATTCGTCAGACGGCCCCGAGATGATCAGCGGCGTTCGAGCTTCGTCGATCAGGATCGAGTCGACTTCGTCGACGATCGCGTAGTTGAGGCCGCGCTGTGATCGATTTTCCTTCGCGACCGCCATGTTGTCGCGCAGGTAGTCGAAACCGAATTCGTTGTTGGTACCGTACGTGATATCGGCCGCATAGGCGGACCGTTTGTCGCCGTGTTCCATGCCCGGGTAAACAACGCCCACGCTCATGCCGAGAAAATTGTAGATGCGCCCCATCCAGGCCGAGTCGCGGCGCGCCAGATAATCGTTGACGGTGACGACGTGAACGCCCTTTCCAGCGAGCGCATTGAGATACACCGGCAAAGTCGCGACGAGGGTCTTGCCTTCGCCAGTGCGCATCTCGGCAATACGGCCCGAATGCAGCACCATGCCGCCAATCATCTGCACATCGTAGTGACGCAGGCCGAGCACGCGGACCGAGGTTTCGCGGACTACCGCGAATACTTCTGGAAGCAACTGGTCGAGCGTCTCGCCGGCAGCCAGACGTTGTCTGAACTCCTCGGTCTTCGCGCGCAGCTGCTCGTCGCTCAGCGCCTTGCATTGCGGTTCCAGTGCATTGATCTGCACCACACGCTTGTTCAATTGCCGCAGAACGCGCTCGTTGCGACTGCCGAAAAAACTGGTCAGGACACGGTTGAACATCGGATCTCTTCAGGTAAATGCGAGCCGCCGGAGCGCTCGAGGGCAACATGAAACGCCGAGGCCGCCGATGATACGGCGGCCTCGGCGGGATAAAAACCAGATTGAGGCGCTGCCAGCTTATTCAAGACCGCGATTCAACCCGTCGAGCGCTCCCTGCGCATCGCGACAAGTCGATCTTGAGAGAATCATGCCGCAGGTGTGGCCGACCACAACACCTCAGCCGAGCGCGATTTTATCAAATTCGATCGGACGACGTTCGACAGACCGAGGTGTGATCAGCCCCGGCCGGCACGCGTCGAGCGCACGTATGCAATTGGATTGACCGGGCGGCCCTTGAGCCAGACTTCAAAATGGCAGTGCGGTCCGGTCGAGCGACCGGTCGAGCCAACCTTGGCGATCACTTCGCCAATGTGCACGCGTGCACCAACCTCGACCAGATTCCTGGAGTTGTGTGCATATCGCGTCATGTAGCCGTTTCCATGATCGATCTCGACCACGTTTCCGTAACCATTGCGAACCCCCGAATAGGTCACCACACCCTCGGCTACCGAGGTGATGTTGGAGCCAACGGGTACATCGAAATCGACGCCAAGATGTCTGCCGCGCTGTCCGGTAATCGGATCGGTCCGCGTGCCGAATCCCGAAGCGATGTAGCCTTGTGCGACCGGGTACCCACTCGGCAACAAGGCATTTTCGACCTTGCGATCGAGCAACAGATTTTCCAGCACTTCGAGTTGCGATTGCTGCCTATCAAACTCTGCGCGCAGGTTCTCGATACCCTCGGTGATCGGGGTGGATGCGCTGATCGCAAGGGGTTCCTCGGGTCCGCCCAAGGCCGGGTTATCGCTGAAATCAAATTCGCCGTCGTCGATCTTGCCGACCTGAGTAAGGCGATCACCGAGCGCGTTCAAGCGCGTTGCCTGCGCCTGCAAGCGACCAAGCTCGACCGCCAGTGCATCGGTGTCGCGGCGCGATTCGCCTTCGACATCAGCCAGCGTCGCACGCTGCGATGCAATCATGGATTTCATTTCCCGGACTTCGGCCAAGGTCAGGTCATGCGGATTGGAGACCGCCAGAGCCAAGCCGAAACCGGCCATGCCGAACAAGGCTGCTCCAATTGCGACAACCCCGCCGCAAAGAGAACGACCGCGCCAGCTGGCGAGATCGAGGCTTCTTGACGCCGCGTACACATCGCGGAGGATAATAATCTTCATTGTGGAATGCGCCGTATCGTGCTTCTTGCCCATGCAGCCAACTCGTCAAGACTCATCACGGCATCCGGATTCAGTCCGGATCGGCGAATGTATCGCCGTGGACACGCTCGCCAAGCGGGCGCGCGCACTCGATTGTCTTGACGAACGGCTACGCCGTTTACTCCCCGACACGATTGCCCGCGAGTGTCGTCTCGCAGACGTCCGCGACGGACGCATGATCTTTCTCGCAACCGGATCGACATGGGCAGCGCGACTGCGGCTGCATCATGCAGCGTTGCTCGCTGAAGCCAGTACCGTCCTCGGCATCGAGTTGAAACAAATCTCCGTGAAAGTGGCGCCGCGACCGTCCGTTGCAGCAGAAACGGTCAAGCACAAACCCCTTTCGATCACCGCAGCCCGCCATCTGCAGAACGCGGCGCGATCCCTGTCGGACCCGGAACTTGCGGCCCTTTTCTTACGATTGGCATCCCTTGCCGAGCAGCCTTCCCGCTGAGAGGTCTTTGGCCTCTTTTCGACTATCTTCCCTACCCTTCCACGTGCCTGATACTGGGGTATTCCTGATTCTGCTTCACTTCCCGGCGCGCTGAATTCCGAAACAACGCCGGAACGAACAAACCAAATACGTACTACATCGCCTGCGCCGGATGAGCGTATGAGATCGGTGCCTTGCTCTCGTCGTCGAAACTCACTTCTTCCCATGCCGACTCGTCGGCAATCAAGGTGCGCAACAGCATGTTGTTGAGTTCGTGGCCGGACTTGTGACCGTAAAACGCGCCAATTAGGCTGTGCCCAAGCAGGTATAGATCGCCGATCGCATCGAGAATCTTGTGCTTGACGAACTCGTCCTCGTAGCGCAATCCATCTTCGTTGAGCACCCGGTAATCATCGAGAACGATGGCGTTATCCATCGATCCACCCAGCGCCAGATTGCGCTCGCGCAACATCTCGATGTCGCGCATGAATCCGAACGTGCGTGCGCGGCTGACTTCCTTGACGAACGAAGTCGTCGAGAAATCGATCTCGCTGGTCGAACTGCGTCGGGTGAACATCGGATGATCGAAATCGATCGAGAAGCCGACCTTGAAACCATCGAAAGGATCGAAACGCGCCCATTTGTCTTCGCTGCGGACGGTGACGGTTTTCTTGATGCGGATGAAACGTTTGGGCGCGGCCTGTTCCTCGACACCCGCCGATTGCAGCAGGAACACAAAGGGTCCGGCACTGCCATCCATGATCGGTACTTCGGGTGCCGAAAGATCAACGTAGGCGTTGTCGATTCCGAGCCCGGCCATCGCCGACAGCAAGTGCTCGATCGTCGCGATACGCACCGAGCCCTTGACCAGCGTGCTCGACAAACGCGTGTCTCCGACATTTTCACAGGAGGAGCGGATTTCCACAGGTTCGGCGAGATCGATCCGGCGAAAAACGATGCCGCTGTCGATCGCCGCCGGGCGCAAAGTCATATAGACTTTTTCACCGGTGTGAAGACCTACGCCCGTCGCCCGAATTACGTTCTTGAGCGTGCGCTGTCTGATCATTTCTAGTTATGACCGCTGGGGCAGGAGTGAACCATCTTGGCGATCGTAGCACAGCGTTTTTTGCTGAAACAAGTCTATTGTAAGCACAGAACCCACAAACTGTTGCAAATATGCAACAGTTTGTGGGTCGTTAACGGAGCGATTTCGCCGCAGCGCCATGCGGCGACGGGGTGAGGGCTTACATCTTCGTGCGATCGACTGGGGTGCGCTCAGGTGTAGCTGGACAACTCAGAGGCGAATCAAAC
>JBDTOS010000200.1:0-5441 GCA_039933095.1 Dokdonella sp. | reverse complement strand
GTTCGCTCCAGTCGGCGTCGGCAACACGCAGCGCCTCGTCGATGGTTTGCCGATGTGGGGTAATCCGCTGCCGTGGAAAACGACTGCGCTGACGCCAAATATCGGCAAGATCGATGCGACCGACGATATCCGTCCCGGTCTTGGCAACGACGGTGTTGTGCATTTGAAGCAGTTCGTGCGTGACGGTGGATTGCTGATCACGTCGGAAGACACGGCCGAGTTCGCGATCGATCAGGGCATGGCTCCCGGCGTTTTCGTAACGCCGAAAAAATCATTGCGCGTTGTCGGTAGCATCCTGCAAGCGCAGATCGTTGATCGCGATAGTCCGATCGCTGCGGGCTATGACGAAAAACTCGCGCTGTACAGCTCGGAGGGTCAATCATTCAAGTTGTCGAATATGGTCACGGGGGATCGCAACCTGCCAAACAAGAAAGACTTCGAACGCGAAACCGGTCGTGGTGGGCCGGACGATGTCGATGTCCCACAAGGCCGCACCTATTCCGAACCGGCCGAGTTGCCGGAGGCGAAATCATGGGAGGCATTGCCCTTGAACGAGGATCAGGAGCGTCACAATCCGTTCGTGATTCCGGGGAATCAGCGACCGAAAACGATCGTGCGTTTCGCCGATTCCAGTCACTTGCTGATCTCGGGGCTGCTCGACAACGGTGGCGAGATGGCCGAGCGTGCCGCAGTTGTCGATGCGCGATACGGCAAAGGCCACGTCGTGCTGTTCGCCAGCAATCCGATCTGGCGCGGCGGGACGATCGGTTCGTATGCGCTGGTATTGAACGCGATCGCGAACTTCGATCGTTTGTGACCAGAAAATGTGACGAGAAACGTGACGAGCTGACGTGACGAGAAAATCAGAGAAAATAGCGCGCACCGACTTCAGCCGAGCGTAACCAGTCGCTCGGCAATCCGTGCAAAACAATCGCGCCGCAGACTATATGGGCGACGATATTCGGCAACAGGCTGCGATAGCGTCGCCAGTTCCACACCCAGGCCAAGCCACCGATCAGGGTGACGATGCTCAAGGCCGCGTTCGGCACATGCAACAGCGCGAACGCGGTCGCTGCGACGAGCACCACCCAGCGCGTTGCGAGTCCGATGCGCGCCAGCCGATCCGATACGACAAGGCAAATCAGGATTTGCTGAAATACGACCCAACCGGCATAGCGAAGCATTTCGTGGGTCGGAATCGGAGCGTGTCCTGCATCGCGTCGATGCAATACGAAAACGACGAGCAAACCCGCAAGCACGGTCAAAGCGGGGACGATCCATGCGTCCAGCGGGCCGATGCGCAGTGTGCGATAACGCCAACCCTGCGCGGCGAGCAGCGCCGCGTAAGTCATGCTCAGGCAAATGATTGCCATTGCAAGCGGATCCGATCCGCTGCGAAGGCGGCCACCGACAATCAACCAGATCGGTCCCGCGAGCACGGCCACGACTTCACAGGCGGCGCGCGCGCGCTGATTGCGCGGGTGACGTACGCATAGCCATACGAGGCTCGCGCCGTAGCCGATCAAGGCGATCCAGCTCCACATTGATGCGCCCGAGGATTCACCGATCTGCGTCATGGCGTTTGCCGATTCGCCTTGCGCTATCAGAGCGACTGCCGGTGTTGATACCAGCACCGCTGCGGGAACCAGATCGAGAATTCGATCGCGCGCAGCGAGCATCTGCTCGTCGCGACCTTGCAGTGGCAATACCACGACGGGCAGCGCGGATAGGTTGTCGGGAAGCGCAAGCACGGCGTCGGTGATCGCGTCCGCGCTGGAAGGTGCTGGCATCACCGGAATCTCGCTTGCGGACAACGGAATTCGCAATGGTCGCAGCGGGGCGAGACGCACGTCGCGCAAGGTCAGCGAATTTCCGCCGATCGCATCGATGCGCAGACGCAGCATGGCCGCGCGCGAGGGCACTGCGGCAGCCTGGCCCGAGCAACTCCACGCGAATGTGCTGATATCAATGCGCACATCGTGATTGTCGGTCGCGATCGGAATCGACGCAGCTGCACAAACTTCACCAATCAGGCTTTCGCGTACCGACAGTCCGAGTGTGAATGGCGCATCGGCTTGCACGTTGATCTCCAGCAGTCCATAGCGGGAGAGATCGATCGCGTGTGCGATCGGTAGGCCAATTTCAAACGTCCCGCCAGCACTGGTCGCGGTGACACCGTCGTCGCCAAAATGAAATGCCGCACTTGAGAAAACGCGACCGGCAATCACATCGTCGGCATCGCGCAGGGGCCAGCGATACGGTGCCTGATTGCGCGCGACAGCGGCAATCGTCGCTCTCGCTTCGGCATCCAGATGCTGCTGCAGCTGCCAGTGTGCGAGTGTGAGCAGGACGACTGCAATGAAAGCTGTCAGCAGCGCAAATACCAGCCAGCGCACGAGCGCGCGAAAAACAGGGAACGGCGGTGGCGACTCAGCCCTTGGCAAGTAAGTGATCGACCTTGGCGGCGCTGATGAAATCGTTCAAGGAAAGTCCGCCGACATCGTGGGTCGAATAGCGCACCCGGCATTTGGAGTAACCCACTTCGAGATCGGGGTGATGGTCTTCGCGGTGGGCAATCCACGCGACGGCATTGACGAACGCCATCGTGTGGTAGTAGTTCTTGAACTCGAACAATTTGTGGATCGCGCTGCCTTTGTCTGCGGTTTTCCAGCCTTCCAGATCGCCGAGATACTGCTTTACCGCCGTGCCAGCGAGTGCATCTTTCGCGCCCTTGCGCGGCTGGCAATGCTGTTCGTGCAATGGTTTTTTCGACATCATGGCCTCGCTGGATTGCAAGTGGGTCTTGCGGCACCCAAGTATACGGATGCTCCGGTCCCGAATGAGCACTACTATGGAACCTGCAAAGCTGCTCAAGTTCGCTGTCGGATCAAATTTCCTACGATGATTTCCTTTCCGCAATGATCACGCTCTCAGAAACCGCCCAGAATCACTTCCACAAACTGATTGACCAGCAGGGTATTCCCGGTCTGGGCATTCGCCTGCGCGCCGTGCATCCCGGTACATCGAAGGGCGACTGTCAGCTCGAATTCTGCGAACCGGCCGATCTGCTTGGTGACGAATGGGAATTCGAATGCGAGGGGTTCTCGTTGTACGTTGTCGGCGAGAGTGTTCCGTTTCTCGACAATGCGACGATCGACTTCGATCGCAACGACACCGGCGGTCAGTTGACGATACGCGCGCCGGGCTTGAAGGGTTCACCGTTGGCCGAGGATGCCAGCCTGATCGAGCGCGTGCGTCATGTGCTCGAAAATGAGGTCAACCCGCAACTCGCCTCACACGGCGGCAAGGTCAGCTTGCGCGAAGTCGATGGCGACGGCGTCGTCGTGCTGCAATTCGGTGGTGGTTGCCACGGTTGCGGTATGGTCGATGCGACCCTGAGAGATGGCGTCGAGCGCACGCTGCGCGACCGTGTTCCCGGCGTGACCGGCGTGCGCGACGCGACCGACCATTCGACTGGAACGACGCCGTACTACAAGGGCGACGCACGCCACGCCTGACAAAGGCCGGCGCGAATCACGGCGAGCTGTCGATCCGAAACTGGTCTCAAGTGTTGTTCGATTTTGTCGCCAGCGCGGTCCGCAGCGGATCGAGCAGGGCACCGTAGCGATCGGCCTTCGCAGTGTCGCGCCGCATCGGTTCGCGCACCTGCGCGGCACTGATCGTCGAGACCGCGCGCTCGGTTTCGTAAAACCGCAGACACGCTGCGTCGAACGGTAGTCCACAGTAGTTCAGCAGTCGCCGGGTTTCGCCCTCCTGGTCGTTCTGCAGCGCCTCGTATGTCTGCTCATATACTTGTGCACCGAATTGCGCTTTCCAGAATCGACACATGCGATCGAAGTCGTGCCAGTAAGCGGCGCAGTCGGCGAGGTCGTAGGTAAAGGCATGACCTTCCTGGAACAGGGTGCTGAAACACGAGAAACAGGTTTCAAGCGGATCGCGACGACAAATTACGATACGTGCGCCCGGTAGCATGACTCGTATGGCACCGATCAACGGCCAGTTGCCCATGCCCTTGTCGGTGAAGTACGCGGTCTTTTCGCGCCAGCGTTCGGTACGATGCAAGTAGTCCTGCCCCAGCCGATGCCAATCCGCAGGAGTAGCTTCCGGCGCCCATGACAGCACGGATTTTCCACGAAGCTTGCTTTCGGCCTCAATAACCGCTGGTAGATCATCGAGCTCATCGGCGCCAGTTACCAACGGGTGCGCAGCGAGAATCTGCTCGATCAAGGTCGATCCCGAGCGTGGCAAGGAGGCGACAAATATGGCTTCGCGACCAAGATCGCCTTCGCTGGAACCTGGATCCACTCGCGAGAAGGCGCCGCGCAGCGCATCCATCGCGCGAGTCGAATGTCCGGCATTCCATTTGAGACGCGAACGTTTCAGCAGATTCGCTTCGACCATGGTTGCAAAAGCCTGCGTATGTTCGCCGACGTCGCCGAGTGCCTTGGCGAGCGAGAACCCCAGCCTGATTCTTGTATCCGCATTCAGTTGTTTGTCGCTCAGGGTCTGTCGCAACCGGATGACATCGGCATCGTTCAAATTTGATGTCTTGGTGTTCGAGAGATTTATCCATGCCAAACCGGATCGAGGGTCGATCTCTATGGCTCGTCGAAAACACCGGACGGCACCGGCGATATCACCGAGCGACTTCAACGTGTTGCCCAACGCTATATGGATTGGTGCGAATTTCGCTTCCAGCGTGAGTGCTTTTTCGAACGCCTCGCGCGATTCATTGAAGCGCTTAAGCGGCCGCAATGCCTTGCCGAGATTGAACCAGGCCCGAGAATTGGTCGGATCGAGCTCGCAAACGTGCTGTTGCAAAACCAGCACTTCGTCGAATCTTCCGATCGTATGCAACAACGTGGCGAGTTCGCCCAACATCGCAAGATCGTCGGGGCGTGCCGAGAGCGCCAACTGCAAATAATCGATTGCTGATCGTTGATCGCCGCGACGCAATTGAATTGCGGCAAGCATGCGCAGCACGTCCGGGTGATCATTGCGACTGGGTGAACTGGCCATCAACAGGATCAGCTTTCGCTCGGCCGCAGCCAGATTGCCTTTGGTGATGGCTACGGATACGTCGGCGAGCGTGCGCTTTTCGTGCGCGGTCAGGTCGGTGCTCATCGGCTACCGGCCTCGGCAAGTGATCGCGCCAGCGGTCGATCTAGGCCGTGCCACGCAAGAATCGCCGCAAGCAAGGCAATCGCTCCGCAAATCAGAAACGCGCCCTTGCCGGCGCCAAAGTGCCAGGTCTGGCCGGCCAGCAATGCGCCGATCACGCCGCCGAGGCCCGACGAGAAACCGTAGAAGATTCCCTGACCATGACCATTCATGCGTCCGGGAAAATAGCGCGCCATCAGGATCATGCAGGCAGCAAAAAAGCCGGCGAAGTTGAGGGCATGAGTCAGTTGCGCAAAGAT
>JBDTOS010000199.1:0-5530 GCA_039933095.1 Dokdonella sp. | reverse complement strand
CGATCGCCATCGCGGTGAAGATCACCATCGTCATGGTCAGGATCACGCCGATCAAACCGGGTACCGTGTTGACCGGTGCGCGTCGTTCCGGGTTGTAGAAATTGACGATCTCGACGCTGGCTGGCAGCGTCGATTGTCGCGTCAAGGTTGTGAGTGGAAACAGCGCGAGTTGACGTGCGGCAGCCTGCACCGATTGATCGGAACCGTCGACGATGACCTGCCAGGCCGGCCGATCGGGGCGCTCCAGACGAGTTTCGAAATCGCTTGGGACCACGACCGCCGCGCTGATCTCGCCAACCTGCATCAGCGATTCGATCTGCTGCGGAACCGAAACGACACGCGTGAGATCGAGTACCTGTGACGACGACAACTCGGCGATCAGTTCGCGCGAACGCGCGGTGTTGGCCTGATCGAGCACAGCCGCCGGCAAATGACGGATGTCCAGATTGATCGCGAACCCGAACAGCAATAGTTGCAGGGTCGGGATACCGACGATCATGCCGAACGTCAGCCGATCGCGTGAGAGCTGGGTCAGCTCCTTGCGCACCACCGCCCACAGCCGGCGTGGACTCATGCATTTACCTCGGCGTTTCGCGTATCACTGCGCTCGCGCGTTGCGGTGACGAACACGTCTTCAAGATTCGGTGTTGTCGCCTCGACGGTCGCCTCGACGTTCGCGGCGCGGAGGCACTCGCGTAGCCACACATCGGCATCGTCGCGGCGATCGCTGAGCACGCGCAGGCTGCTTCCGATCTGGGCGACACCGAGCACATGCGCTTCGCCTTCGAGCATCTCGCGCACCTTGTGCAGGTCGTTGCCATCGACGCGCAAGGTGGCGCCCGGCAGCTTCGCCATCAGATCACTCGGACTGCCATTGGCGACGAGGCGGCCGCGATCGAGAATCGCGAGGCGATGACAACGCTCGGCCTCGTCCATGTAGTGCGTCGATACCAGCAAGGTCGAACCGGCGGCGGCGAGATCAAACAACGAATCCCAGAAATCGCGACGCGATTGCGGATCGACGGCACTGGTTGGTTCATCGAGCAACAGCAATTCCGGTTCATGCAATACCGCAGCGGCGAGCGCAAGGCGCTGGCGCTGTCCGCCCGACATTGCACCGGCCATGCGCTTGCGCAGGTCGCCGAGATCGTAGCGTTCGTACAACTCATCAATGCGTTTGCGCGCGGACGAACCGCTGAGTCCGTGGATCGAAGCGAGAAACTCAAGATTCTCGAAAACACTCAAATCGTCGTACAGGGAAAATTTCTGGGTCATGTAACCAACTCGGCGCTTGACCGCTTCAGCCTGCTCCGGGAGATGGCAACCGAGTACGTCAACGGTTCCCGCGCTCGGTTCGAGCAATCCACACAGCATGCGAATCGTGGTCGATTTTCCGCAGCCGTTTGGACCGAGGAAGCCGTAGATTTCGGCGCGGCGAACGGTCAGATCGAGACCATCCACAGCGACGACATCGCCGAAGCGTTTGGTCAAACCGCGTGCAACGATGACGACATCCGTGCGAGCAGTGTTGTCCGGTTCGTTCGATTTCATCGCTACGGTGTCACTGATCACGCGTGGTGTTGTTGCCAGCTGCCAAGGTCTCGCACTTGGCCTGCACGGGCTGTCCGGCCGGTAACTTCATCGCCGCATCACCGCTCAGAACGAGTTCGGCACGATAGGAAAGGCGGCTCGCGTCGTCGCCCGCTAAAGCGTAGTAAGGCGTGAATGCCGGATCCGAGCGCAGGCTGCGCAGCGTTGCGGAGAACGTCGTCGCCATGCCGGTGACGTTTACAGTGCAGTGCGCGCCGTTGGCAAGTTGCGCACGCAAACTCGCCGGTACGAATACGCGTGCATATGGCGCAAGGCCCGACAGCATGCTCACAAGCGTCGCGCCGAGTGGCGGCTGATCGCCGAGCTTGAATGGCAGCGCATCGACGCGGCCGTCGCGCGGCGCGCGCACGTCGAGGCGTGCAGCGATCAGTTGCAGACGCTCGACCTGCGCCTGCGCCGAGGCCAATGCAGCTTCGGCCTGATCGATGTCCTCGACGCGGGTTCCATTCAGCAGTTCGGAAAGATTGGCCTTGGCCGCCAAGGACTGTGCGGTGGCGGTGCGCAAGTTGGTCTCGGCGGTGTCGAGATCGGCTTGCGCAACGAGTCCACGCTTGCGGATCGCGGCGACGCGATCACGCTCGCGGCGCGCATTGGCTGCGGTCGAAACTGTGCCGGCAAGGGTTGCGCGCGCGGCGTCGATCGTTTCGATCCGCGTGCCATGCTGCAATTCGGCCAGTGCTGCTGCGGCTTTGCGGGCATCGGCCTGCATCTGCGCAAGTTGCGCGGCGCTGCGACGTGCGTCGAGCTTGAGTATCAGGTCGCCTTGATACACGTCGTCGCCTTCCTTCACGGCGATATCGATGATCGGCTCGGACACTTCCGCAGCGACCGCGATGCGATCCCACTCCAGCGTGCCGAGCAGTTGCGGTCGCTCCGTGTGCGAACAGGCAGTCAATGCCGGTACGGCGAAGGTCAGCACAAGCGATACGCCCGGGAAAAAATTCTGATGGTTCATTTCGGCAACTCCAATCCGCGTTCGAGCAATGCCAGCGCATGCCGCGCCATGATGTCGGGGGTGATGTCAGCAGCACCCAGATTCTTTCGCCAGATCGACGCCGTGGCGAACGGAAAAATCGTCAACCCGATCAGCGAAACAACGAGCAAACGCGGATCGATATCGCAATTGAGCGAACCTTCCTTTTTGGCACTCACAAGCCGATCCCGTAGACGTTTGGCGATCGGCAGCGCGAGTTGTCCCATCATTCGCTCGCGCAGCAATCCGCCGTCACTGATCACCTCGCGCACCCACAGTGGTGGAAACCACGGATTGGCCGCAACGACCTCGATCAGCGTGCCGACGAAAATGCGAATCAACTCACGTGGACTCTCGCCGGCCGCCGCCATGCGCGCCTCGATGCTTGTCGCCAGCGGCACCAGACGCTCATCGACGAGCGCATCGAGCAGGTGTTCGCGGTCGCCAAAGTAGTAGTGCACGAGAGCCGGAGTGACGTGCGCCGCGCGCGCAACCGCCGATATCGACGTTGCGGCGATGCCGCGCTCCCCAAACAGCATTGTCGCGGTCTCAAGGATGCGTGCGCGACGATCCGCCGCCCGGCCGCGCGGACGCCCCGGGCCTCGCTGCCTGATGCTAGTCCCGACGTTCATCCGAAATCGATCTCACACTGCGAAACATATTAATTGATTGAAGAATTAATTTAAAGTGCAGACCAGCCTTCACTTCGCCGATCCCGACCTGTCGCGCCGGTTCGCCGCGCTGCACCTTCGATGACTCGGTAACCGAGGATGCGCTCCAATCGGCATCAGTGCGGGCCAAATAGCACACTGGATCACAGCAAAACGGAGGTTTTCAGAGCATTCTGGGGATACTGCATCACATGCATTGGCGGAACGACGACAAGGTTTCCGCAATGCAATTGCTTCACCGCCTAGAAGGCGAGGCGACTTGGTGCGCGGAATGTTCAGCAGGATCGCAATGGCGGCGACATATGGATAGTTCATTCAACACAATTAGCAATTCCGAAGCGCTGGATACATCGCCCAGTCAGTCCGGAACCTCCCGTTCGGACGAAAATCGACATGACAGCCTGCATGCCGCGCTCTCCGATGAAAGGATAGCGTCGGAAAATCGCCATGCGTGTCCGGACGAATTCTTCCATGCCATCGCTGACGCGTCCGTCGACCCCACACTCGTAATTACCGAGGACGGCCAGATTGTCTTTGCCAACGACGCCGCGCGCATTTTCGTGCGGATCGATGACGGAAGCGACATGGAGCTAGCAGCGGCACCGGTCCTGCGTATCGATCCGGTTCTGGTGCCCGCTTTGGCGTTGCAGCTGGCGAGCCGGCATGGCACCTGGACAGGTGAAAGCGTTGTCGCGCGCAGCGCGCGTCGGAGCCAGGTTTTCCTGCTTCAGATTGTGGCCATCGCGGAGAATGAGAGTGCGGGTCGCCCGGCACACTTTGGCATCATCGCTCGCGACGTCACTCGCGAGCATGCGCGCGAAGCTGAACTGAAAAGCAGTAATAGCGAGTTGCGCATCGCCTATACCAAGCTGCAAGGAACCCAGGATCAACTCGTACAATCGGAGAAACTTGCCTCGATTGGCCAGCTTGCCGCCGGCGTCGCGCACGAGATCAACAACCCGATCGGCTACGTGCATTCCAATCTCGGAACGCTTAGCGAGTACACCCGCCAGCTGCTCGCCCTGATCGAGACCTATGACTCCGCGCTGCGTGCTGCCGGGGTGAGTGAATTGTCCGCCGACATTGAGGACTTGCGTGAACGCCTCGATATAGACTTTTTGGCATCGGATCTGCCGAAACTGCTTGCAGAGTCGCGTGAGGGCATTGAGCGCGTCCGCGTGATCGTGCAAAACCTGAAGGATTTTTCACGTACTGACGCCACCGATGCGTGGTCACTTGCCGATATCCATGGCGGCCTCGATGCGACCCTCAACATTGCGTGGAACGAGTTGAAATACAAGGCGCAGGTGGTCAAGACGTTTGGCGAACTTCCATTGATCGAATGTGTCCCCTCCGAGCTCAATCAGGTTTTCATGAACATCCTGGTCAATGCCGGCCAAGCGCTTGTCGAACGCGGCATGATTACGGTTACTACGTCCAGCAACGACACCCATGTCTCGATCTCCATCGGCGATGATGGTCATGGCATCCCCGACGACGTGCTGCCGCGTATCTTCGATCCGTTCTACACCACCAAGCCGACCGGATCGGGTACGGGACTCGGGCTGTCAATCTCGTATGGCATCGTGAAAAAACATCATGGAACGATTCAGGTGACCAGTACCCCGAGCCAAGGCACCTTGTTCTGCATCGAACTGCCGATTCGTCAGCCCAAAGCTGATGCCGCCTCTGCCACCTGAATCCGGATACCCTCATGTACCGTGTGTTACTTGTCGACGACGAACCCAACATCCTCAGCGCGCTGCGACGGTGCCTCTCGTTCATGGTTGATGTCATCGACGACGCCGTGGTGTTCGAGACCTTCACCTCTCCGCTCAATGCGCTTGCGCGTCTTGAGGAAGAGGATTTCGACCTGATCATCGCCGACTACCGCATGCCGGAAATGAGTGGCGTCAAATTCCTTTCGCGCGCGATCGAGGGACAGCCCGGAATCGCACGCATGATCTTGTCCGGCTATGCCGATCGCGATGCAATTGTTGAAGCCATCAATGAGACCCAGATTTCCCGCTTTCTGGGCAAACCGTGGGACGATGTAGAGTTGCGCAGCACGGTTGCGACCTTGTTGATGCAACGTCGAGCGCGTAATTCAGCGGGCATGCCGGGTGGTAGCGAAACCGACCTGCGACTTTCACGAGAAGCGAAAGCATGTCGACGCCTTGAAGTGGAGGCTCCTGGCATCATGCAACTGGATATCGACGACGCCGGTGGGATCAATCTGGACTTTCGCTGACCGGACATATGTTGGAGACGGATC
>JBDTOS010000198.1:0-5541 GCA_039933095.1 Dokdonella sp. | reverse complement strand
ATGTTTCGTAGAACGCGGCCAATTGGTCGCAATCGCATCGCGCGCAGTAAGATGTGGAAAACCGCGATGGACAGGGGCGATGAGCGAAGATATCGAAGGCATGGCCGCATTCGCGGTGATTCCCGAACGCAATACAGCTGACAATCTGCTGCGCACGGCCCAGCAGCACCATGTGCAGTTGTCGGCGATGGCGGATACCAAGGCCAACATCATCATCACGGTGTCGTCGATCGTGTTGACGCTGTCGTTCGGGCGCCTCACGGATCCGGATCTGCGAGTCTCGGTGATAACGCTCGTGGCTTTCACGATGATCGCGCTGCTGCTCGCCATCCTTGCGATCCTGCCGAAGCATCGGCCGGTTCGGCTCAATGGCGAGCGTCTGCCGCCGCATTTCAACCTGCTTTTTTTCGGCCACTTCGCCGAGCTTTCGCGCGAGCGTTATCTGGCCGAAATGACGCGCGTGCTGACTCCGGATGGATCGCCGTACGCGACCTGGAGCAACGACATCTATTCGCTCGGCGTCTATCTCGCCCACCACAAATATCGCTATCTGCGTTACAGCTATCTGTTCTTTCTGACCGGATTCATTCTTGCTTGCCTGGAACAGGCATGGCGATTGCTCGCGAGTTAGTTGGTGTGCTTTGAAGGGCCCGCGTAACCCCGGCTCTCGTGTCGGCGCGTTGTAGCTGCCCGTTGCCCGATGTGTCGCACTGCATCGGGTTTGCCGATTGAAACTTTGCAGGAGGGGGATCATGCGTCGCACTTCTCGCGCCTTGTTCGGAATCATCGTATCGCTTGCGTGTTTCGCAGCAACCGCCAACGCGGCGCCGCCCGCAGTGCCGAGCAATCTCGAATCGTGGCGACCGTGGGTATTGAAGGATCAGGAGTTTCGCGCCTGTCCGTTGATCGCTGGCAGTCAAGGCACCAGCGCCGGCGATTTCCTCTGCGCGTGGGCTGGCGTGCTGCATATCGATGCCGGCAGCGACGCTGCGACGATCTCGCAGCACTGGCAGGTCGATAGCGAATCGATGGTGCCGCTGCCAGGTGCAGCTGGAAATTGGCCGCAGCAGGTCAGCGTCGACGGCAAACCCGCCGTCGTCCTCGACAACGGCGGTCCCACTCTGCGGCTACCACCCGGTAGCTACGACATCCGTGCGCGTATCCCGTGGAACGAGCGCCCGCAGACATTGCGGGTACCGTCCGCAATCGCTTTGGTCGCGCTGACCGTCGACGGCGCGGCGGTCGCTCCGGTTCAGCGCAACGGCGATTATTTGACACTCGGTCGCGTCGCCGGTGCGCCGGTCGAGGCCGACAGCATCGACGTGCGGGTGTATCGCAAGTTGACCGACGGCGTGCCCGCAACGCTGACGACCGAGTTGGAACTCGACGTATCGGGTCATGCGCGAGAGGAGATCATCGGACCGGTGCTACCGGATGGCTTCATCCCGCTTGCACTCGACAGCGAGGAATGGCCTGCGCGCGTCGATGCCGATGGGCGCCTCCACATACAAGTTCAACCCGGCGCGCAGACGCTGACGCTCAGCGCGCGCGCGACGACACCAATCGAAGCGGTCACGCTCGCGTTTCCGAAGGCGCCATGGCCAGAGCAGGAAATCTGGAGCTATGAGTCGGCAGCGCAACTGCGCGTCAGCGTCGCGAACAGTGCCGTTTCGGTTGATCCGCGCCAGGCCGAAGTGCCTCCCGAATGGCAGAACCTGCCCGCGTTCGCGCTTGCCGACAAGGCGACGCTCACCATCGAGCAGCGCTCGCGCGGACTGGCACTCGACGAAGCAAATCGACTCACGCTTGATCGTGAACTCTGGCTCGACTTCGACGGCGGTGGCTGGTTCGCGCGCGACCGTATCGGCGGGACGATGCAAGGCGGCTGGCGTTTCGATGTAGCCGCGCCGTTCACGTTGCAGCGCGCCGAAGCGGCTGCAATCGGCACCGATCGAGTCAAGAACGAACCGTTACTGGTCACCGAAGGAACGGTTGCGCATACGACTGGCGTCGAATGGCGCACACCAGCTGTCAATCTGCTCGGCGGCGTGCGCATTGAACGTGCTGCCGAAATGCCGGTCACCGGTTGGCAGCAGACCTTCGATCAAGTTACCGAGCAAGTGAATTTGCCATACGGTTATCGCCTGCTCGCCGCGCCGGGCACCGATAGCGCGACCGGAAGCTGGATCGCCGGATGGACGCTGCTCGATGTGTTTGTCGCCGCGATCACCGCGTTGCTGGCGTTGCGATTGCTTGGCATCGTCGGCGGTATCGTTGCGGTGATCTATCTTCTGCTTGGCTATCAGGAAGGCGGATCGCCATTGTGGACCTTGCTCGGCGTGCTCGCGCTGGCATTGATTGCACGCGAATTGCCGGCGGGGAAACTTGCTGTCGCGGCGCTCTGGTCACGCCGAATTGTCTTGGCGTTGCTGATTGTGATTGCGCTGCCATTTGCGCTCGGACAAGTGCGCATGGCGTTGTATCCCCAGCTTGAGGGCGAGCGTTCATTCGCCTTTGCGAATGGCGTGCAGCAGCGCTATCTGGGTAAGGAAAACGGAGCGGCTACAGACGAACTCAAGTCGATGGCATCGGGAGGCATGCAAACTGCCCCGATGGCGGTTGCGCCGCCTGCACCCCCGATCGAAGAACCTGCTCCAGTCACGGAGGTGGATTCCCCGCAGGGCTCGGCGAGCGACAGTGGTCAATGGCGCCACAGGAAGTCGCAGCAAGATGACAATCTCGAAAGGATCGTCGTAACCGGATCAAATATTCGCCGAGTCGATACTATCGATCACTACGACAAATCAACTGCAGTACAGACCGGCGGCGGCGAACCGGATTGGCACTTCGGCAGTCGCTATCAGCTCAGTTGGAGCGGGCCGGTACTGGCAACCCAGAGCGTGCGCATGATCATCGCGCCGCCGTGGCTGGTGCGATCGTTGCGCGTGGTGCTCGTGGTATTGCTCGCGTGGCTGATGTGGCGTATTGCAGGAACTACGGAAACTTTGCGCATTCGGTCGCTGCCGATCACGCGCACGGCAGCCGCGCTTCTCGCAGCGTCAGCACTCGGCCTCACGATGCTGGCGCATCCATCGATCGCCACTGCGCAGGCATTTCCGTCCGACGAATTGCTGCAACAGTTTCAGCAGCGTCTGACCGAAGCGCCACGCTGCGCACCAGCCTGCGTCACCCTTGCGCAGGCGCAGGTGTCCGCGCATGGCAACGACATTGTCGTCGCGCTGGAAATCCACGCCGGTGAGCGCATGGCAGTTCCGTTGCCCGGCGACGAGAAGACTCTGAGTCTTCGCAGCGCCAGTATCGATGGTTCGGCTCAGGCGGGATTCGTCGGCCGTGACGGCAAGACCTGGATCGCGGTCGCGCGCGGCGTGCATCGCATCGAGCTTGTATTCAGCGCAAGCGCCGACAAGAGCGCGCTCGCATTTCCGCTAACGCCGCAGCGCGTGTTATTCAATGGCGACGGTTGGCAGGCAAGCGGCATCAGCGACGAAGTCTTGTTGACCAATACGCTGAATCTCGCGCGCACGGCGGCCGATGGCGGCACTGCTGCTGCGAAAGCGCAGGGTGCGCAGCAGTTTCCGCCGTATGTACGTGTGGTCCGCACGCTCAATCTCGGCCTGAACTGGTCAGTAGTTACAAATGTCATACGACTCGCGCCACGCGAAGGCGGATTTACTTCCACTCTGCCGATCTTGGCGGGCGAGCATGTCTCAACGCCGGGGCTCAAGGTCAAGGACGGTCAGATTACAGTCGCGATTGGCGACGATGCGGCCGGCGCGTCGTGGCAGGGTACGCTCGACAAAAGCGACTCGCTGACCTTGACTGCGCCGACACTGACCGATCATGCCGAGCGCTGGCGCATTCTGGTCAGCCCGACCTGGCATCTCGATTACACAGGTTTGCCCGAGTCCGGCAGCCCGAACGCAAACGATCCGAACGACTTCCACGAATTCCAGTTCGATCCGTTGCCTGGCGAAACATTGACGTTGAAGGTCGTGCGCCCGACGCCAGTCGAAGGCGCTACGCGTGCAATCGATTCGGTGAGTTTGGTCAGCGATCTCGGCCAGCGTGCGTCGACAACGACGCTGGCGCTCAACGTGCGCGCGAGTCAGGGCGGCGAGCAGTTGATCAGCATTCCTGCTGATGCCGAAGTGCTATCGCTGAAGCGCGATGGCGAAGCGCTGAACCTGCGACCGCGCGATGGCAAGCTCAGCCTTCCGATTGCGCCGGGTTCGCAGGCTTTCGAACTCGCATTTCGCGCCGTACGCGACATCGCCATTCATGAGCGCACATCAGCCATTGCGCTGGGTCTGCCGGCAGCGAATATCGATCTGCGCATGAACCTGCCCGACGATCGCTGGCTGCTCGCCGCATTCGGTCCCGGCGTTGGCCCTGCGGTGCTGTTCTGGGGCGAGTTGCTGGTGATGATCGCGCTCGCGTTTATGTTGTCGCGCTGGTGCAAGCAACCGCTCCGTTTCCATCAGTGGCTATTGCTCGGGCTGGGATTTTCGACGTTCTCGTGGCTTGCGTTGCTGATCGTCATTCTCTGGTTGTGCGCACTCGATTGGCGCGCACGCGAATCGATGACGGCGCGCGATTCGATGTTCAATCCGGTCCAGATCGGACTTGCGGTGCTGACCGTCGTTGCGTTGTTCTATTTGTTCGCCGGTATTCGCAATGGTCTGCTAGGTGCGCCGGATATGGTCGTGACCGGCAACGGTTCATACGCGCACGCGTTGCACTGGTTTACCGATCGCAGCACTGATGAGCTGCCGGTCGCCCATGTCATCACGCTGCCGCTATGGTGTTATCGCGTCGCGATGCTCGCGTGGTCACTGTGGCTCGCGTGGTCGCTGGTAGGCTGGTTGCGACGTGGGTTCGCCGCGTGGATGGCCGGCGGCTATTGGGCCATGCGCACACCGAAGGTACAGGTTGATCTGCCGCCACCACCGCCGCCCGTGGTAGTTCAATGATTCGACCGCGAAAGTATTGATTCTCACTGCCATCGATGGAACGACAACTGGGATGAGCGACCTGCGCAGCCTGCTCAACGCGGCGATGTCGCAGATCGACGGTGACGAGGCGCGCGCCGATGTCGAGATATTGGCGATGCATGCGCTCGACAAGTCACGCGCGTGGCTGTTCGCGCATGCGGACTACGTAGCGACGGACATTCAGGCGGAATGGTTCGCTCGTCTGGTCGCGGCGCGCGCAAGTGGCGAACCGATCGCTTATCTGACCGGAAGGCGCGGCTTTCGCAAGCTCGATCTTGCGGTCACTCCGGACGTATTGATTCCGCGTCCCGAGACCGAGTTGCTGGTGGAACTCGCGCTCGATCGGATTCCTGTCGACGCGGAATTTCGTATCGCCGATCTCGGCACTGGCTCGGGCGCAATCGGATTGGCGATTGCGCGTGAGCGACCGCATGCAAATATTCTTGCGACCGATGCCAGCGAAGTTGCCCTTGTGGTTGCCCGTGAAAACGCGGATCGGATAGGCATCGACAATGTGGATTTCGAACGT
>JBDTOS010000197.1:0-5573 GCA_039933095.1 Dokdonella sp. | reverse complement strand
GGTTGCCCGTGAAAACGCGGATCGGATAGGCATCGACAATGTGGATTTCGAACGTGGCGACTGGTGCGCGGCCTTGGGTGATCGCCGTTTCGATCTGATCATCTCGAATCCACCGTATATAGCGGTCGATGATGCGCATCTGCACCAGGGCGATCTTCGTTTCGAACCGGCGATGGCGCTCGCGTCCGGGCCGGACGGCCTCGATGCCATCCGGCAAATCGTCGCCGACGCGCCCAGCCACCTGACTACCAGCGCATGGTTGCTGGTCGAACACGGATGGGATCAGGCGTCGCGCGTTCGCGAGCTGCTCGTGAACGCAGGATTTGCCGATGTGCAGACCTGGCGCGATATCGCCGGACGTGATCGGGTCAGCGGCGGTACCCGGCTCTGAGTCAAAAAATCAGACAGCGTTTCGCAATGCGTGGGCTGCCAGCATATTGGCAAAGCGCGCGCGAATCGATGCTTCGATCGATGCCGCATCAAGTCCGCTTTCGGCAAGCAATTCCTCGCGGCTCGCGTGTTCAAGGAAATCGTCGGCCAGTCCGAGATGCAGGATCGGTGCGCTGACGTCGTTTGCGTTCAACACTTCGGCAACCGCACTGCCGGCACCGCCGGCAATCGCGTTGTCCTCGATCGTGACGAGCGCATCGTGGGTCTTTGCAAGCTCGAGAATCATCTCCTGATCGAGCGGTTTGATGAAACGCATGTTCACAAGCGTCGCGCCAAGCGCATCGGCAACCTTGGCAGCCACCGGGACCATGGCACCGAACGCGAGCAGGGCGATGCCATGACCGCGGCGACGCACTTCGGCCTTGCCCATCGGTAGCGTCGTCAACTCGCTCTGGATCGCGGTGCCGTTGCCGCCACCGCGCGGGTAGCGCACAGCGGCGGGTCCGTCGAACTGAAATCCCGTCGAAAGCATTTGCCGGCATTCGTTCTCGTCGGCCGGCGCCATGACGACCATGTTCGGAATGCAGCGCAGGAAGGACAGATCGAACGAACCGGCATGCGTCGCGCCGTCGGGTCCGACCACGCCGGCGCGATCGATCGCGAACAACACATCGAGGTTCTGTAGCGCCACGTCGTGGATCAGTTGATCGTAGGCGCGTTGCAAAAAGGTCGAATAAATTGCAACGACGGGCTTTGCGCCTTCGCAGGCCATGCCGGCGGCGAGGGTGACGGCGTGCTGTTCGGCAATGCCGACATCGAAATAGCGCTGCGGATACTCACGCGAAAAACGAACGAGCCCGGAACCTTCGCGCATCGCGGGTGTGATCGCGAGCAGGCGCGCATCGCTCGCTGCCATGTCGCACAACCAGTCGCCGAAGATTTCCGTGTACGTAGGCTTGCTTGCCGATTTCTTGCCCAACCCCGCATCGGGGTCGAACGGACCAACCGCGTGATACTCAATGCGTTCGCGCTCGGCTGGCGGATAGCCCTTGCCCTTGGTCGTGATCACATGGACGAGTTGCGGGCCCTTGAGCTCCTTCACCGTACGCAAGGTGCGCACCAGCAACGGCAAATCGTGACCATCGATCGGTCCGGTGTAGTGAAACCCGAATTCCTCAAACAGCGTGCTTGGCACGAACATGCCCTTGGCGTGTTCCTCCCAGCGCTTCACCCAGCGCCACAAAAATCCGCCGCGCCGCATCATCTTCTTGCCGTGTTCACGGATACGATTCAGGGTGCTGCTCGCCATCAGCTTGGCGAGCATCTTGGTCATCGCGCCGACGTTCTCGCTGATCGACATGTCGTTGTCGTTGAGGATCACCAGCAGATCGGGTTCGACGTCGCCGCCGTGATTGAGCGCCTCGAACGCCATACCTGCCGTCATCGCACCATCGCCGATCACGGCGACGACTTTGCGCGAATCGCCGCTGCGTTGGGCGGCGATCGCCATGCCGAGCGCGGCACCGACCGAAGTGGACGAATGGCCGACACCAAACGTGTCGTATTCGCTTTCGTCGCGCTTGGGAAACGGCGCCAGACCGCCTTTTTTCTTGATGGTCGTAATCCGGTCACGACGACCAGTCAGTATCTTGTGTGGATAACACTGATGACCGACATCCCAGACTAGTCGATCGCGCGGTGTGTCGAAGAGGTAATGCAACGCTACGGTCAGCTCGATCACACCAAGGCCGGCACCGAAGTGGCCACCGGACGACGCGACGGATTCAATCAGGTACTGGCGCAACTCCGCAGCGATCGCCGTCAGATCGCCATCGGCGAACTGACGCAGATCGGACGGGATTTCGATGCGTGCAAGATGCGGATAGCGGGCGTGATCGATCATCAATGACTTCAATGCTGTACTTCTGGGAGGGTTCGGCGGCCATTTTCGGCCAGTCGGGCGGGCGGGGCAAGGAAGAATCATGAACGGATGCGGGCAGGCGCTGCCGATACTGTGAAATGCAACGAAACCGTGATAATGGCTTACCGCAGATAACCGGCACCATGCCGCATGACTGGCTGATCTCGTGACGCCTGCGACGAGGTCTTTGCAGACAGAACGTTTTCGCAAAAATCACTTGCCCGGATGCGGGCCACGGAGCAGCATTGCACTCTTCACCCAAGCCGCTAGGAGGATGCACAAATGCAACGCGAAAATTTCCTGTTCCGGGTAGTTGTTCCGTCGTTGATCGGATTGCTGCTGAGTGGGTCATGTTTTGCCCAGGCGACGCGCACGTGGGTGTCAGGGGTAGGCGACGATGCCAACCCATGCAGTCGCACCGCACCCTGCAAGACATTTGCAGGAGCGATATCCAAGACGGCGGCCAGTGGCGTCATTGATGTCCTCGATCCCGGTGGCTTTGGTGGAGTGACGATCACCAAGGCCATCACGATCGAATCGATCGGCAATGTCGCTGGTGTGCTCGTTTCCGGTACCAACGGCATCATCATCAATGCTGCGGCAACCGACACGATTGTCTTGCGTGGCCTTTCGATCGAAGGCTTGAATACCGGATTGAACGGTGTGCGCTTTCTTGCCGGCGGCAAGCTCACCGTCGAGGATTCAACGATCCAGGGTTTCACTCAGTACGGCGTGGACTTCGAGCCATCGACCGCCGCCCAATTGATCATGCGCAATGTCACGATCACCAAAAGCGCGCTCGGCGGGGTTCTGGTTCAGGCGGCTGCTGGCGGCAGTACCAATGTGTCGATGGACAACGTACGCCTCTTGACCGGCAAACTCGGCGTGCTCGCCCGCAGCGGCCAGATATCGTTGAAAAACATGACAATCAGTGAAAACGACACGAATGGAATTTCGGTAACCGGTGGGACCCAGGTCAAGATGAGCATCGACGATTCGCTGATCAGCGAAAATGCTGGAACCGGAATCAGCGTCTTCAACGGTAACGCAACGTTGACTTTGTCGCGCACCAGCGTGACCGGCAACAACATTGGAATTCAGGCTTTATCCGGCGCGATCAACTCGTTCAAGAATAATCGTTTCTTCGGCAACACGACCAGCGATGGCACGCCGACGAACCAGTTTACGGAACAGTAGCGAACGCGCGAACCTCAGAGTGGAACGAATCGCCGGCTGCGCTCAGTGTGGTCGGCGATTCTTCGGTAGATGGTTGACCAGGAATTCCATCTGATCCGACAGGATATTTCGGTTCGACAGAATCAGATGTTCGACCCAACTCGGGCGATACGGCACCGCGAGCAGCGGCATGCTCGCCTGTTGTGGCGTGCGATTGCCCTTGCGCACGTTGCAGTGCAGGCAGGCGGTGACGACGTTTTCCCAGTGGTCGCGCCCGCCTTTCGATAGTGGCAGGACATGATCGCGGGTCAGGTCACCTCGGTGATAGTGATTGCCGCAATAGAGACAAACCATACGATCACGCGAGAACAGCGCGGCATTGGTCAGTGCCGGAGCCGGATCGATCGAACCGCCGCGTGCATGACCGGTGCTGGCGACGATCGGATGCAGGTGGATCAGGCTCTGCTCGCCGCTATGCCGATTGGTACCTCCATGAATGGTCAGGCACGGATCACCGAGCGTCCAGGCAACGACTTCGCGGACGTAAAGGCCGACTGCGTCCTGCCACGAAATCCAATCCATGATGCGCCCAGTCGCATCCAGCGCAAGTACTCGCGTCGCGTGGATATCGCCGATCGCCGGCACCACTGCGCGCAACGGCTCGGGCATCCCATGATGTTGTTGCAGATCGGGCGGACGCTTCATGGGCCCGAAGCATAAAACATTATTGTGACGTTCGGTGAGAACGCGAGAACCAGTGTACCGAGTGTCCAACACCGCTGATCGAAGCCGCGTTATCGTTGAACTCGAAAGTCCCTTGAGCCGATTGGCACGCTGCGCTATTCTGGATTCGAGTTTTCCGATACGAGGTGGCAGGCCGGCAACGGCCAGTCGAGTGTGCGACATGGCGACCCGAACCTATTACTGCTGATACATCTTGCAGAGCGAACGGCACACGCGATTCATCGCGCATGCCAACCCAAAAGGGCGCTCGGCGCCCTTTTTTTGTTTCCCATTCTCTTTCCAAAAACCCACCCTACTTCAGACATTGTCTGATCGGATGTCATCGCCATGATTGAAGTCACCCTGCCCGATGGCAGCCAGCGCCAATACGAAAGTCCCCCTATGGTCGCCGAAGTGGCTGCATCGATCGGTGCCGGGCTGGCCAAGGCCGCGCTCGCCGGCAAGGTCGATGGAACATTGGTCGATACCAGTCATGTCATCGATCACGACGCTCGCGTCGAAATCGTTACCGAGAAAAGCCCTGATGCACTCGATGTGATTCGTCACTCGACCGCGCATCTGCTCGCGCAGGCTACCCAGCGGCTGTTTCCCGACACACAGGTGACGATCGGTCCGGTGATCGACAATGGGTTCTACTACGACTTCGCGCGCAAGATACCGTTCTCGCCGGACGATCTCGAAAAGATCGAAGCCGAAATGAAGAAGATTGCCGGCGAGTCATTGCCGCTGAAGAGAACGGTCATGTCGCGCGACGAAGCGGTCGAATTCTTCAAGGCCAAGGGTGAAATCTACAAGGCCGAGATCATCGCAGGCATTCCGGCCAATGAAGAGCTATCGCTTTACCAGCAGGGCGAATTCATCGATTTGTGCCGTGGACCGCATGTACCCGATACCGGCAAGCTCAAGGCGTTCAAGCTGATGAAACTCGCCGGTGCGTATTGGCGCGGTGATTCCAACAACGAGATGCTGCAGCGAATCTACGGTACCGCGTGGCTCAACGAGAAGGACCTCAAGGCCTATCTGTTCCAACTTGAGGAAGCCGACAAGCGCGATCACCGCAAGCTCGCACGTCAACTCGATCTATTTCATATGCAGGACGAGGCACCAGGATTGGTGTTCTGGCATGCCAAGGGCTGGTCGATCTGGCAAGTAGTCGAACAGCACATGCGCGGCGTCTATCGTGCCAGCGGTTATCAGGAAGTCCGTTGTCCGCAGATACTCGATGTCAGCCTGTGGAAGGCGTCGGGTCACTGGGACAACTACAAGGACAACATGTTTTTCACCGAGTCGGAAAAACGCACTTACGCGGTCAAACCGATGAACTGCCCGGGCCACGTGCAGG
>JBDTOS010000196.1:0-5590 GCA_039933095.1 Dokdonella sp. | reverse complement strand
GGCAGCCAGACTCTTTCCGCAGCCTTGCTGCGCAGCCAAGGTGAAGTGGAATTTTCTGGCGGCTATTCCGATGCCATTGAGCAAGCGGCCAATGTGTCACTCGAAGGCCCGCTGAGCGACTTCTGGCATCAGCGCCTGAGCATTGGCAATTCACGCGAAGATTTGAACACGCCGGCATTCTTCACCCAGTTCCTGAGTCGACGCGACATGCTCGACTGGCAGAACGTATTGGCGCTCGGCAGCGACCAACATCTGACTATTGGTCTTGATCGGAGCAACGAGAATGGCGAAACGCTTGATACGTTTTTCGGCGTTCCGCAATACCGCGCGAGCCGCAACAACACCGGCATCTACGCCGGCTTGCAAGCAGGGGTCGGCGCATTCGACAGCGAGGTCGCGCTGCGTCGCGATCACAACAACGTGTTCGGCGATGCCACGACCGGCTCGGCGGCAATCGGCTGGCGTTTCAGCGAATTCGCTCGCGCATATCTGAGCTACGGGCAGGGTTTTCGCGCACCGACCTTGAACGAGCAATACTCGCCCGGCTACAGCGGTTTCTTCGCCGGCAATCCCGATCTTGACGCGGAGAAATCGCACAGCGCTGAACTCGGTTTCGAATTCACCCCGGCGCGAGGACAGCGTCTGAAATCGAACCTGTACTCGACGCGGGTGCGCAACCTGATCAATTTCAGCGGACCGATGGCACGGGCTGAAAACGTCGCCGATGCACGCATCGACGGCGGCGAACTGAGCTACGACGGCGATCTGCGCGAATGGTCGCTGCATGCCGACATCACCTGGCAGAATTCGCGCGACGAGAGCAACGATCAAGCTCTGGTGCGGCGCCCGAAGATCAAGTTCACCAGCGCAACCGACTATCGCCTGAGCGCACGCACACGCATCGGTCTTGAGTTTATCTACAGCGGCAAGCGCGCGGATGTGGGAGCGGTGACGTTGCCGGCCTATGCGATCGTCAATCTGCGTGGGTCGCTCGCGCTCGCCAGCGACTGGTTATTGCGCGCGCGAATCGAAAACGTCACCGATCGCGATTACGAGTTGGTGCACGGCTACAACACGCCGGCCCGTTCGGGTTTCATCGAAGTGGTTTGGCAACCGCAACCCTGAGTATCGCGAAAGCAACGCGCGTAAGCTGCGTGCGTGCGCATGGCAATCCGGCAAATCAGCGAGTCGTGCGCGCCGCTGGGGTCGCGTAGGCTCGCTCGAACATATCCACCGTCGCGCGCAGGTGTTCGTCGATTTCGCGCTGGGTGAACGATTCGCCGCAGCCGCAAAGCCGGCGCGCATGCAGATCGCCCTTCACCAGGCTGAAAAATTGCGAGGCCGCGCGATCGACGTCGGGTACATCCAGGCGCCCAAGCGCTACCGATTCGCGCAGGAAATTGGAGAATTCACTTTGCACGATTTTCGGGCCTGCTTCCCAGAACATCTGCGCGAGCTTGGGTGCACCAGTGTTGCCGCTGCTCAGCAAACGATGCAACGAGAGCGCTTCGGTACTCGTGACGAGGGCGAAAAACGCGCGCGCAATATTTTCCAGCTGACTGCGCAGCGAAGCGTTCGAATCGACACTAAAAAGCTGCGCCGGCATCTGCTGCGAACAACGCTCGCGCAACGCCTCCATATACAGCGACTCCTTGTCGTTGAAATGGCTATAGACGGTCAGCTTGGATACGCCGGCTGCCGCAGCGATCGCATCCATGCTCGTGCCCTCGAATCCCTGTTCGGGGAAAAGCTGCTTGGCCGCATCGAGAATTGCGGCGCGCTTTTCAGGATCTTTCGGGCGACCCGGACTGGTCGATCTGACGGTAACGACGGACATTGGTGAAAGTGGACTCGTGAGTTTAGTTGATTTACTATACCAGACAGTACATAAAAGGGTTGTTAATCGCTTCCCTTGCGGAGTGCTCGCGAGCCAGTGCGAATTCGCTGATGTGCGAATCGCTGCTATTGCGAACGCCCGATTTGGGCGAGATGGTCGGGGTCGATATCACAGCGCGAGCCAGTGGCCCGACGCTTGCAGACATCGTCCATTGTTCCCGTCTCCGCAGATGCAACCGAATGCCGCCACCGCGCATCGAAGCGGGATGCGCGGCGATCAACATACACCACTTGAGGAGAACCCGTGATCGATCGCCCACAACGTGAAACCCAGAGCTATCAACACCCGCCGACGGGCGTACTGCTTGCGCAACGCGCATTCGCCGCCTTTCTCGATACCGGCTCCCACGCAGACCTCGGCGATACCGCTAAGGTAGAGACGAGCGTCCGCTCGACGCTGTCCGCACTGTCCGCGGACGACCGCAATTCGCTGGATCGCTGGCTGGCATTGCAGCTGATCGGGCACGATGGAACCGAGACGACGCGGCGCTTGAATGCGCTGACGCATATCGATGCATGGCTGTCGGCAGCGGTTCGCACGCAATTGCCACGAGTGGCACAGGAACTGATGCAGGCAGAACTGATGCAGCCGACCCGCGTGCGCGTGGCCGAACGGATCGCAGCGTGATACCTGCGATCGCCACTGGTGACTTCCGGCACTTCGGCTGCGCCAGTAACCCGGCGATGGTAGATTCGCCATTCGGACAAGCAGCTGCATGTCTGCGATGCTCTTGCAGTTCCATTGTCGATAACTTTTTGCTGGACGGAGTAGACGCATGTCGATGAATCTCGACTCGGCACGAATCAACATGGTCGAGAATCAGGTACGTCCATGGGAAGTGCTCGACGCGCGCGTTCTCGATGCGTTGGGTTCCATTCGCCGCGAACAATTCGTGCCGGACTCCTATCGCAATCTTGCCTACGCCGATACCGCGTTGCCGATTGGTCACGGCGAAGTGATGCTCAAGCCGGTGATCGAAGGTCGTTTGCTGCAAGCGCTGGCGATCGAGCCGGGCGAACGCGTGCTCGAAATCGGCACTGGGTCCGGATATTTGACCGCGTGCATCGCCCAGCTTGCTGGCGAGGTGTTGAGCATCGAACAGCATGCCGATCTCGCTGACGCCGCGCGCGCGCGCCTTGATCGCGCCGGCATTCGCAATGTGCGCATCGATACCGCCGAGGCAATTCACGCGCTCGATCTGCACGAGCAATTCGACGCAGTCGCCATCGGCGGTGCCGTGCATGCTCTGCCGGAACGCTTCCGGCGCTGGGTTGCGCCGGGCGGGCGTCTGTTCGCCGTGGTCGGCGATTCGCCGGCCATGCAGGCGCAGTTGCATAGCCGTACCGACGACACGCACTGGACTGTCACCAGTCTGTTCGAAACCGATATCCCATATCTGGCCCATGCCGCGCCACCGCGTTTGTTCACGCTGTGATCGACTGGCGCGTGCAGCACTTCACTTTTTCGAGGACGAATCGATGATCCGTATTCATACCCTGTCGCTGGCCCTGCTGCTGACCGGCATTGCCGCCGCGCCGCTCGCCCATGCCGACGACCTTATACAGATTTACAAGGAAGCGCGTGCTTCCGACCCTCAGCTTGCTGGCTCCGAAGCGACCAAGCTTGCGACCGAGGAAAACGTCGATCAGGCACGCGCGCTGCTGCTGCCGCAGATCGGTGCGAGCCTCAGCTACCAGCGCAGCCACGGCAACAATGAAGGTGCGCAGTTCATCTACGACGAAACCGGCAATCAGACTCTCGTCAATATCGTCACAACCAATACCAATTACGGGCGCACGCTCAACGGCACGCTCAACCAGAGCATCCTCGATCTGAGCAAATGGACCGCACTCAAGGCGAGCCGGGCGACCGCCAAGGCAGGTGACGCGACCTACGATGCCGCACAGCAGGAATTGCTGGTTCGCGTGGCAACCGCGTACTTTGCAGTGCTCACGGCCGAGGATGCGCTTAAGTTCGCACAATCGAACGAGCAGGCGTTGAACCGGCAGATGGATCAGGCTCAGCAGCGCTTTGAAGTCGGCCTGTCGGCAATTACCGATGTCAACGATGCCAAGGCACAGCACGACACGGCCGTAGCCAACGTGATCACCGCACAAAACACGCTCGACGACAACAACGAGGCGCTGCGCCAGTTGACCGGCAAGCAGCCCGGCGAGCTGAAAAAACTGCGCGATAACCTGCCACTCGACCGACCCAATCCCGAAGACCCGGAAGCATGGGTCGATGTCGCGGTGAAACAAAATCCGACCTTGAGTTCGTTCGCGTTTCAGGTCGATGCCGCCGATGCCAATGTGAGCAGCGCTCGCGCCGGCCATCTGCCGACCATCAATGGCCAGATCATCTATTCGAAATCACCGCGCTGGGGCGACAGCTCGTCGCTGATTGCCGGCGACTTCCATACCAACAACGACGGATTCAGCACCACAGTCGGATTGACCCTCAGCGTCCCGCTGTTTTCGGGCGGCGCAACCCAGTCGCGTGTGCGCCAGTCGATCTACAACCGTGACTTCGCCCAAGATCAACTCGAACTGCAACGCCGTCTGGTCGTGCGCAGCACGCGCAACAGCTATCGCGCCGTGATCGCCGGCGCGAGTCAGGTCGAGGCGACACGCCAGGCCGTCATTTCCGCACAAAGTTCACTCGATGCGACCCAGGCCGGCTACGAAGTCGGCACCCGCACGATCGTCGATGTCCTGATCAGTCAGCAGCAATTGCTGTCAGCACAAAGCAGCTATTCGCAGGCGCGCCACGCGTTCGTCCTCAACGGGCTGCTACTCAAGCAGGCGGCTGGCATCATCGAGGTAAAGGACATCGAAGCGGTGAATGCGTTGTTGAATTGAGCACCCGCGTTCGCTCAATTCTTTGCGGCCAATACATCCTCGACGATCGCCATGGTGCGTTCGACCGCGCCGCGCTCGCGCTCGACGACGGCGAGCGCGGCTTCGCCGAGCGCTTGTGCTTCAGCCGGATTCGCGAGCAGCCGCACAACGGCGGGACCAAGTGCGGCGGATTCGGCGATACGTAGCACGCCACCCGCAGCGATCAGATCTTCGGTGACTTCGGCGAAATTGAACGTATGCGGGCCGACGATGACGGGCTTGGCGAATGCGGCCGGCTCAAGAAGGTTGTGGCCGCCAATCGGCACCAGCGATCCGCCGACAAACGCGACATTGGCGACGGCATAGAACCACAACATTTCGCCAAGCGTATCGATGACGAAGCACTGCGCGGTCGAATCGGCGTGATTGTTTTCGCTGCGTGTCGCCGTGGCGAAACCGAGCGAACGGCATGCGGCAGCGACCGGCTTGAAACGCTCCGGATGACGCGGCGCGATCAACAACAAGGTGTCGGGGAATCGACGCAGCACGGCAGCGTGCGCAGCAAGCACAGCGAGTTCCTCGCCTTCGTGGGTGCTGGCGGCAAACCATACCAGGCGCGCAGCGCCCCACGATTGACGAAATTCCTCGGCACGACCGCGCACCGTATCCGGAATCGCCATGTCAAACTTCAGATTGCCGACCACCGCCAACCGACCGACGTCGGCACCGAGAACGCGCAACCGTTCGGCATCGCTGGTCGATTGAGCGGCGACGAAACGCGCGCCACGAATCGCGCGTCGCGCGAGCGGTCGCACCGGTCCGTAGCCACGCAGACTGCGCTCGGACAGGCGAG
>JBDTOS010000195.1:0-5624 GCA_039933095.1 Dokdonella sp. | reverse complement strand
CATTGATGACGACTTTCTCGCCAATGAAGCTGCCGACCAGGGTCGCGTCCTGCCATGGCACGCCGATCAACCACGCAAGCGGCGCGAGTACCCAGCCGAACAGGGTCTGCAACGAGAACTCGACCGGCCGACCGGCGCTTGCTGACAACCAGCCATTGAGCGAGGAACTAGCATCAGCACCCCAGGCATGACCGCCTAGCCACTGAATCGGCGCATTGAGCAAGGCGATCAGAGCAATGAAAGCAAGCAGCATCGCCCCGACGTTGAGGGCGAGGCGCAGACCATCGGCAGCCCCGGTCGCTGCCGCATCGATGACATTCGCAGTGGTCTTCTCGACTTTGAGCTTGACCGTGCCACGGGTAAGCGGCTCGCTGGTTTCCGGCACCAGAATCTTCGCCAGCATGAGGGTCGCCGGTGCCGCCATCACGCTGGCCGTCAGCAGATGCTTGGCGAAAAACTGGCGCTGCACCGGGTCATCGCCGCCGAGCAGGCCGACATACGCGGCCATCACCGAACCGGCAATATGCGCCATGCCGCCGATCATCACCGTCATCAATTCGGACTGGGTCATGCGCTCGAGGTAGGGCTTGATCGTCAGCGGCGCTTCGGTCTGACCGATGAACACACTGGCGCAGACCGAGGTTGTTTCCGCGCCGGAAACGTTCATGACCTTGGTGATCACCCAGGCCATGCCGCGCACGATCGCCTGCATGATGCCGAGGTGGTACAGGACACCGGTCAGCGCAGCGAAAAAGATGATTGTCGGCAGCACCTGCACAGCGAACACGAAACCGAATTTCGAGATATCGGTGAAACTACCGAAAATGAAGCTCGACCCGACCGTGACGAAATCGAGCAACTTGACGAATCCGGTCGCGAGCGCGTTGAACACATCGCGACCAAACGGCAGTTTCAGCACCAGCGCGGCGAACACGATCTGCAAGCCGACGCCGGTCGCGACCAGTTTCCAATCGACGTTGCGCTTGTTGTTCGAGAACAGGAACGCGATGCCGATCAGAACCGCCAAGCCGAACAGGCCGAAGCCGATGTTCCCCAATGTTGCGAGCATGCGCTGACTCCCCGTACCTTGTTGGCTGATTGCACTATAGCCGGCACGATTTGCGCGACAGCGTGCGCCGGAGCGTAGTGCAGCGGCAGCGCGGCGCGCAAGGTGGAGTGTGGCGATTCAACGTAGTCGATATCCGATGCGTCGCCGAGGACAGTTTTTCAGCCGACTATCCAATAGAATCTGCCGACCATCGGTCGCGCAAGTCGCGCACCGAATGACTACCCATTGGCCCGCGAGGTTTTCATGCGTCGATCATCGATCAGCCGGATTCCCTTGCACGTTGGCAAGGCTTTCAAAGGACCGGCCAAATTTGTCCATGCCACGGCCGAAGAGACTGCAAGCCTGTTTGCCGGCAGCGGCGCGCTGCAATTCGGCAAGGGCTTGATCGCGACGATCATCGCGCTCGCGCTCGCGATCCTGTGCCTCCTCGGCGTGCTCGCGTTTCATTTTCCGCAGTACCTCACAACACCGGAGTTGCGCCATCAGTATTCGGTGGATGTGCTGCGTCAGGCGATGTTCGGCGCGCTATTGATCGCAGGTGGTCTCAGCCTGGCGAATCTGGTGCTCGGGGTGCGTCGCAATCTCAATATGGTTGCGTTCGTGTGTGTCGTCGCCGCAGTTGCGCTCGGCGGTTCGCGTGTACCGGTTGGCGATTTTCCCGACAACACGCCCTACATCGGCCTCGACTGGTTCATTCTCGATCTGCTCGGCTCGACGCTGATTTTTGTCGTCATCGAAAAATTATTCCCACTGTACAAGGGTCAGGCTATTTTCCGGCGCGAATGGCAGACCGATCTGAAGCACTTCGCGGTCAACCATTTCCTGGTCGGATTGATCCTGCTGACGGTGAACTTCGTAATCCATCACGGTTTCGCCTGGCTGGTTCAGCATGATTTTCAGCTGGCCGTGCAGCGCATCTGGTTTGTACCGCAATTGCTGCTGTGCATCCTCGTTGCCGATCTCGCCCAGTACTGGACCCACCGCGCCTATCACGAGGTGCCATTCCTGTGGAAATTTCACTCCGTGCATCACAGCACCAAGACCATGGACTGGCTGGCCGGATCGCGCCAGCATGTGTTCGAGATCATTGCGACGCGCGTGCTCGTGCTCGCGCCGCTGTTCGTGCTCGGGTTCCGCGAAGGCGTCGTCAACGCCTACATCATCATCGTCGGCTTTCAGGCTGTGCTCAATCACGCCAACGTGCATTTGCCGTGGGGACCACTGAAATACCTGATCGTCACGCCGGACTTTCATCATTGGCATCACGCCTCCGACGACGAGGCGATCGACCGCAACTATGCGGCGCACTATGCGTTTCTCGACTACGCGTTCGGTTCGGCGGTGACCGCGAACCGGCAGTTTCCGGATCGTTACGGTGTGGTCGGCGACTACATGCCGGACGGATTTTTCAACCAACAGCTGTTTCCATTCCGGGCCAAACCGCGCGCGCCGACTACCTGAGGATTTCAGGTCAAGGAATCGACTACGCCGCTTCGCACAACAATTGTGACTGGTTTTCGACAAGCGCCGCCAGCATCGGCAATTCGTCCATCGCCGGATCGCTTGTCTCGCGTACGCGTTCGAGCATCTCGCCGGCCAGCGCGTGCAGCATCGCCACGTTGTCGCGAATACGCAGCTCGAAAGCGCCGTCATCGAGTTCGTCGTTGAGCCCACGATTGAGCTCGGCAAACCACGGCAAACGCGCCTGATCGATCATCGTTTCCGAGATCGTTCCAGTATCGCTTCCCGCTGCACGCCGCAGCAGCAATTGCATGTCGCGATTCAACGCTTCGCACGCTTCCAACCGTTCACCCAGCTGGATGAACATCGCCATGTCGGTCATTCGTCGCTTGAAGAAAAACTGGCACAACACGCCCCAGTAATACGCGTAGTCCCACATGACCTTGAGCGGCATCAGCTCGGCATGACCGAACATCGGGTACTGATCCTGATACATCGCCATCGTGTTGCGATAGAACGAAAAATAAAGCCGCTCGTAAGCGCGCGCATGACGCGCAAAATGCTCGCCGCGCATATCCCGGCCGATCAGGTCAGTGATATAGGTGTTGCCAATTGCGATGAAATCGCTGCCGGGCGAATAGAACGGATCGAGGAACAACCCTGCCTCTCCGGTCAGCGCCCAGCGCTCGGCCGAGAACACCTGTTTGCAGCCGTAGGAAAAATGACGAAGAAACGCGAAATCCTGCAAGCTCCCGCGTCGCATTGAAAGCTCGCCATGCAACTGCGGCTGATGGATCGCCAGCCAATCCATCGCTTTGTCGAATGTGTTGATCGATTGCAACGGATGCATCGTGCCGTCGGCAACGATGCCGATCGAATGCGAGCCGGAAGCGAGCGGAATCAGCCACACCCAATAGCCGGGACCGCACAGGTGATTGGTCGACCGCCAGCGCTCGCGCGGTGTGCAGCGATCCTGCCAGGCCTCGTCTTGCGACCACGTATCGATGGAAACGCGATCGTCGATGCGAAACCAGGCCGCATTGACGTCGTGCGCATTCGCTTCGGCCAGATCGAACTGGCGCTTGAGCAAGCCGGCACGACCGCTGGCATCGATCATCCAGCGCGCATGCGCCGAGTATTCGCTACCGTCATGGGTGTAGTGGACGCAATGATCCGCGCCATCGTTGCCGGGAATGATTTTGCGCACTACGGCGCCGTCGATGAATTCAGCGCCGAGTTCGGCCGCGTGCTCGCCGAGGTAGTTTTCGAAAATGCCACGATCAAGCTGATAGCTCGGCGTCGGAAACACGCGGCTCACGCCAAGCTCGGGCGTGCGCTCGATCGCCTCGTGTCCCTCGTTGAAGAAAAACCGGAATCCGAACTTGCGAATCTGTGCGCTATCGAGGTGCTTCCCAAGCCCAAGCACCGTGTGGAAATAGTGCGCGCCGATCTCGACCAACGATTCGCCGACCTTGAAAGCCGCATGCGGCACCGGATGGCGATTGCGTTCGAGAATGCGCACCGACAAAGTCGGTTGCTCGCGACGCAACTGGATCGCCAGCGACAAGCCAGCAAGGCCGCCGCCGAGAATCAGCACATCGCTGCGCTCGTCGCTTGTCATGGCGCCTTCCCGTTTCAAATAGAACAAGAGTATAGCCGCCACGCGTCCGGCGTTCGCCAGAAAACCGGCATTGCGTTGTGGGATCGGCATTTTGCGAACGCGCCGCCGCCGGGTGGCAAAGCGCAGGTCAATCAGCGTGGTGCAGCATCACTCCAGAAGTCACGGAAAACGATTCCGTAGAGCGTTTCGGTGTAACGAATCGCGTCCGCGTGGCTCAGGTGGGACCATTCCGGCGACTCCAGCCCCTGCAATTCCGGGTAGTCCTCAAAGTGGATGCCCGGCTCGCCTGAGCGAGCAAGCAGCACATCCCAACTGGAGGCACGCGGAAACAGGCGATTGTCGAAATCCAGATAGGGCCCAGCACTCGGCGCACGGACGAACAATACCTTTACGCCGCGCTCACGCAGCGTGGCCACTGCTTTGGCAGCACGGTCGATCTGCTCGTCGCGCACCTTGCTGGATTGTGCGGGTGTCGGATCGTCGGCCGCAGGATTGAACTTCTGGCTCCAGATACGCCGCACCAAGTCTCGATAAGCAGGATCGGTTTCTACCTTGCCCCACATGTAGGTATTGCGATCCGCATCGGTAACGCTGATTTTGCGCACATCCAGGGTGGTCGGCTTGCCCGGTCGATCCGGCCACGGCTGGCGCTTGAGCACGGTGGCCAGCGCAAAATCCGGGTCGTAGAACGCGAAATACGGTTCGATCAAGTACATCGACAACCATTGACCGACGCGTTGGGACGGCGACTCCTTGCGGGCATACCCAAGCGCATCGTGGCGACGCGCGTTCCCGCTGAAGAATAGTTGCGGGGAGATGCCGACCAACAGGCGCCCGCGAAATTGCGGGTCGGCGGCGAGGTCTTCGAGAAACATCAGCGGAGATGTGCCCTCGAACGCGAGTTGGATCGGACGCCTGCCGCTGAGCCGTTCCCACACCGGCAATTGCAGATCGAAGAACATGCGTGACGAACCGATCAGTACCGTCGCATCGCCCTCACCATTGTCGATTCGGCGGCGCTGAATCGCCCACAAGCCATCGCTGTTGCGGATACCGGCCGTCGCGCCGGACGCTCGCCAATGCCATTCCCACGCTGCCATCAATGCGACGAAAAGGACCAACGTTGCGATGAAAATGCGATTCCACGGCTGCAACGGCACCGGGCGCAGCGGAATCGGCTGGGCGACGCCGGGCCGGTCCGCCGCAGTTTGCGGCAGCGGCGGCGTAACGTTGCTCAAGTCGTCTGAGGCGGACGGGTTCATTCCGGCGGCGTCAGAACTGGAAATAGATGAAGGCATTTCCCGATCCTTGTGCGATGACGATGGCAAACGCCATCAGTGCCCAGACCACGCAAATGGCCATCGGTGGCGTGCGTGCGACCACCGACTCGAGAGTGCGTGTCCGCATCAGCCAGTGAGTGGCGACTATGCCGGCGACAATCGTGCCCACCGACACGAGGTAGAACGTCGCCAG
>JBDTOS010000194.1:0-5648 GCA_039933095.1 Dokdonella sp. | reverse complement strand
CGACCACCACGCCGAGGTCAGCCATCCCGAGCAACCACCGCCGCGTCTGAAAAAACGCCGGTGATGCCCAAAGACTCTCTGATCTATTCCGCGCAGGCGGCAATTACAGCTCGCGCAAGGCAACCGTCACCGGCAATCGCGCCGCGCGCAACGCCGGAAAGAGACCGCCGATAAAGCCGATCGCGAGTGCCCATTTCAAGCCGCTCGCAACCAACGGCGGCGAAACCTTGAACGCGAACACCACCTGGCTGAAGTTCGCCCCCAAGGTCGAGACCGTGTAGTTGTTGAAGATGATCCAGGCGATCGCCGCTCCGAGCAAGCCGCCAGCAAGCGCGAGCAGCATGGTTTCAAGCAGCACTGAAACGACCACCGGCAATCCGCGAAAACCAATCGCACGCAACGTTGCTATCTCACGAGCGCGCGTAGCCACCGCCGCATACATCGTATTCAACGCCCCGAAGATCGCGCCGATCGCCATGATCACCCCGATCACGATGCCGATGATGCGGATCGCCTTGGTCAATCCTTCCGACTGCGCGCTGTAGTAGTCGCTGGTGGTTTTCACATCGACTTTCAGACGCGGGTCGGCCGCGATGGCCGCCTTTATCTGGTCGATCGCCTCGGGTGAGGTCATGCGCAGCGTCATCGATTGATAGCCCTGCCGGCGATACGTCGCCGAGACAGTCTCGACGTCGCCCCACAATTCCGATTCATGCGCATCGCCGGATTCGAACACACCAGTGATCGTCCATTCCTGATTGGCCAGATTCAATTTGGAACCGGGTTCCAGCCCGCTGAACTGGGCCAGCGCGCCCTTGCCGACGATGAGTTCACGCAGGCCCGGTTTGAATTTCTCACCCTTGATGACCTTGACGTTGGTACGCAACGCGAAGGCCTGCTCGCCGACGCCACGAATCTCGACGTTGGCATCGGTATTGGTTCCCTTCTTCGGGATATTCGCGACGACAACCAGTTCCGGTGACGCAATCGGCTTGCCGCTGGCGGCCTTGAGAATGCCCGGGAGTTGTTCGAGCAAGGTGACCTCATCGCGACCGACACCCGAGCTGAGTTCGGCCGTCGCACCACCACGCAGAATAATCGCGGTGTCGGCATCGCCGGTTTGTTGCAGGGTTTGCCTGAAACCATCGCCCATCGCAAGCAACGCAACCAGCACACCCACCACACCGGCAATGCCGATGACGATAACCAACGACGAACCGATTCGCTGCGGAATCGTCGCGATGCCGACCTTGGTCACAGACCAGGCTTGGCGACCGGTGCGAGTGAACGCCATCCACACGACGAGCAACACAACCAGTCCGAGCAGCGCGACCCACGGCAGCATCATCACCACTGCGAGTCCGACAGCGAGACATAGAAGAGTGAGCAGCGCAGAAAGAATTTTCTTGATCAGTTTCATCGTTTCCTCCTCAGCGTCCGGCCAGCGCATCGACGATGCGCAGACGCATGCCACGCAGTGCCGGCAACGCGCCGACGATCAGTCCGATCCCGACCATCAGGGCAAGACCGACCAGCCAGGTATTCATGCCGATTGGCGGAAAATTCATGCGCCCGCCACTGCCCGCATTGACGGCGGGCAACAGCACTTGCGCAAGCAATAGCCCAAGCGCGCCGCCAAGCACAATCAGCAGCACCGCTTCGGCAAGTACCAGACCCAGCACGCTGCGGTTGGAGAACCCAAGCGTCTTCAGCACAGCGAGTTCGGGGATGCGTTCGCGCACCGCCTGCGCCATCGTGTTGCCGGTAAGCAGGATCAGGGTGAAGAACACCGCCGCCATGATCGCGCCGACAATCAAACCGATATCGCCAAGCTGCTTGACGAAGGCGAGATTGAACGCCTGCTCGGTTTGCGTCTTGGTTTCATGATCGGAGTTCGCCGAGATAGCGTCGACCGCTGCGGCGATGCCCTCGGATTGCTTCGGGTCGGCGACGCGGACGACGTACCAGCCGATCGTGCCACTACCGAATGTGCGCGCCTCGTCGAAATAGTCCCAGCGAAACAGCATCTGGTTTTCCAGCCCGCGCATTTTTTCCTCGCTGGCCTTGAAGATGCCGACGATATCGAATGTCCACGAAGTGTCGCCGCTGCTCTTGCTGGTGTAGATCGCACCCTTGATCGGAATCTTGTCGCCGATCTTGATGCCGAGCGCTTTCGCAGCGGTCGCACCGATCAATGCGCCAGTGCGGGTCTGCTCGAATGCCTTGCGCTGATCGGCAGGAATCGAGAACTCCGGATAGACGTCCAGATAATTCGGATTCACCGCGATCTGGAACATCAGGTTCTGATTCTTCGGCTCTTGGTAATAACCGCCAAACCAGTTGGCGTAGGTAACCTGTTCGACACCCGGAATGGCCTGAATGCGAGCAAGCAAACTCTGCGGCAAAGCCTGGATGATCGAGATGCGCGAGCTGACCACGAGGCGATTCACGCCGGCCGCACTCGGCGGTGCATCAAACGCGCTGCGCACTGCATCGAGCATCCCGAACAGCAGGAATGCAGCGAGCACTGACAGCAAGGTGAAGATCGTGCGCGTCTTGCGCCGAAACAGCGCGGCCCAGACGAGATGAAGGTATTTCATCAGTCCTCCTCAGGCTGTCTGCGCTTCGACCAACATGCCCTTGTCCAGATGCAAGGTATGCCGCGCGTGCTCGGCCGCCTTCGGATCGTGTGTGACCATGATAATGGTCTTGCCGTGATCGCGATTGAGGCTCTGCAGCAATCCCAGAACATCTTCGGCCGATTGCCGATCGAGGTCGCCGGTCGGTTCGTCGCAGACCAGCAGTTTCGGATCAGAAACGATCGCACGTGCAATCGCGACGCGCTGCTGCTGACCACCCGAGAGTTCGTTCGGTTTGTGGCTCGCGCGATCGGCCAGGCCGACCAGTTGCAGCGCGATCGACGCGTTGCGCTTGCGTTCTGCGGAAGACAGTTTGGTCAGCAGCAGGGGCAATTCCACATTCTTCTGCGCCGACAGCATCGGCAGCAAGTTATAGAACTGGAAGATGAAACCGACATTGCTCGAACGCCATTTCGCGAGCGCGCCTTCGCCGAGCTGGTCGATGCGCTGACCCGCCACCGACAAGGTTCCATCGGTGGGCGAATCGAGTCCGCCGATCAGATTCAGCAGCGTCGTCTTGCCGGAGCCTGACGGACCCATCAAGGCAAAAAAATCGCCCTCGGCAATGTCGAGATTGATGTGATGCAGGACTTCGACTTTCTGCTTGCCGCGTTCATAGGTTTTGCTCAAGTTTCGGATTTCGACAAGTGTGCTCATAGCGTTCTTGGCTCCAACTTCGTTGTTATCGGATTTCTCTTCGAACTTACTTCTTGATCTCGACGCGCGCGCCATCGTTCATCTCGGCAGGAACAGCGCGCACGACGCGCGTGCCGGCGGGCAAGCCTTCGATCAAGCGCAACTCGCCATACGCCTGCCCGGGCGTGATCGCCTGCACATGCACGCTGTCGCCATCAAGCGCGAAGACAACACTTTTGCCGTCGCGCTGCGCGATCGCCGTCGCCGGCACCATGACGCCCTTGAGTTGTGGTTTCGCACTATCACTCCCTTGCGCGGATTCGTTCCTGGCCGGCTCATCGAGAAACGAAACTCGCGCGCCCATGTCGGGTAGGCTGCGCGGATCCTTCTGATCGAGACCGATACGCACCTTGACGGTCGCCTTGCTGCGATCGGCGGTCGGAATGATCGCGATCACATGCGCCGGTATGGTCCAGTCCGGATACGCGTCGAGCACGGCCTCGGCCTTGCCGCCGCCACGCACACGATTGATGTACGACTCGTTGACATCGACCTCGATTTCCAGCGAATCCATATCGACGATCGTGCCGATGCCGGTACGCGTGAACCCGCCGCCGGCCGACAGCGGCGACACGATCTCGCCGACCTGCGCGGACTTGGCCACGACCACACCGGCAAACGGTGCGTGTACCGTCGTGTAGTCGAGTTGTACCTGGGCACCACGCACCTGTGCCGCGGCCAGATCGACCGCGCGTTGCTGCGCCGTGAGTTGCGCGGTCAGGGTCTTGGTCAATGTGTGCGCGTTCTCGAGCGCCTGTTGCGAGACGATCTTGCGCGCGATCAAATCCTGCTGCCGCACTAGATCGCGATTGGCTTGATCGAGCTGGGCACGGAACTGTCCGACAGATGCTTGGGCCTGCGCAAGCTGTGCCCTTGCGAGCGCGAGGTTCGCCTGCTGCGCGGTGTCTTCCAGGTGCGCGAGCACCTGACCCTCGTTCACATGCTCGCCTTCTTCGATCAACACATCGGTCAGGGTGCCGGTAATCTGTGTCGAGACGGTCGCCTGACGGCGCGCGGTCACATAGCCGGTCGCCTGAAGTACGGCTGCCGGTTCCGCACTGCCGGCAGATGGCGCGGCTGCGGTCGCAACTTCGACGACAAAGTTTGGTCCGCGATGCAGCCACCACCACACGCCCACAGCAAGGGCGATAAGCGCAATCACGCCACCGACAAATGCAGGCACACGCGAACGCGACGGCGCTTCGGCGCGGTCGATTCGCAGCTGGTTCAATAGATCGGCTTTTTCCATCCGGGTACTCTAGTCAACGAGGGTAAGCTCTGCGCGAAGCCGATAAGTCTGCCATAGAGTCATGTCTTGGCGAATGCGGCACAAGGCGCGACGATCATGCCATGCGGGTGACGACTGTCAGGCCCCACCCCGGAAATCGTCTTCGCCGCGCACAAAAATCACAACAAAACGGAGCACTGCATTGAGCTACCTCATTCCACCATCATCAATTCCCAGCATTGCGATTCACGCCAGCGCCGATCGCTTTCCTGTACGTCGAATCTATTGCATCGGGCGTAACTATGCCGATCACGCCAAGGAAATGGGCGGCATCGTCGAGCGCGAGCAGCCGATGTTTTTCATGAAGCCTGCCGATGCGCTCGTCACCGATGGCACCGATGTGCCGTACCCCTCGGCGACAGCGGATCTGCACCACGAGGTCGAGATGATCGTCGCATTGCAATCAGGCGGCAGCGACATCGACGTCGCGAGCGCGCTCAATCATGTCATCGCCTACGGCGTGGGCATCGATCTGACCCGACGCGACCTGCAGGCCGCTGCGAAAAAGAGCGGCAGGCCCTGGGATACCGCCAAGGGATTCGATCATTCCGCACCCGTATCGGCATTGCGACTCGCCAGCGAGATCGGCCATCCGCAACGTGCGCAGTTGTCGCTCCAGGTCAACGGCGTAATCCGCCAGCAAACCGATATCGCCGATATGGCGAGCAGCGTTGCCGAAATCATTCACGAACTTTCCAGATTGTTCGAATTGCGCGCCGGCGACTTGATTTTCACCGGAACCCCAGCCGGCGTCGCTGCGCTGCAGATTGGCGATCGCTTTCACGCCGAGCTTGAAAGGATCGCGAGTCTTGATGGACGCATCGTGTAAGCAACCTCGAGGGATGCTCTGAACAAGTCCACGCAGGCGGCATGATTTCATATGCAATCAAATCTGGAAGGTTCCCCGATGGGTGTGCGAGGCGCAGTTCAGCCGGGCCGGCTGGACAAGCCGCGCGCGCCGCCCATCTTGATATTTGGGGAGCCTTCTGGACATCACCCCGTCATTGGATATCAAAGGTTTGGGG
>JBDTOS010000193.1:0-5664 GCA_039933095.1 Dokdonella sp. | reverse complement strand
CCGAAGAGCATCGAGGGCTACTATCAGGAAACCGGTCGCGCAGGCCGCGATGGCTTGCCGGCCGAGGCGTGGATGGCGTATGGGCTCGGCGATGTCGTAACCCAATCGCAGTTCATTGCGAAATCGGAATCGAGCGATGAGCGCAAACGCGTCGAGCGCGGCAAGCTCGATGCACTGCTTGGATTTGCCGAGACGACAACCTGCCGGCGACAGCGCCTGCTTGGCTGGTTCGGCGAGACACTCGATCAGCCGTGCGGCAACTGCGACAACTGCCTCGATCCACCACAGACCTGGGACGCGACTGTGACCGCGCAGAAGGCCTTGTCTTGCGTGTTCCGCAGCGGCCAGCGATTTGGCGTCGCCCACTTGAGTGCGATCCTGCGCGGCATCGACGATGAGCGCGTGCGCAAGCTCGGCCACGACCAACTCAGCACCTTCGGCATCGGCAACGATCTCGATGAGCGACAGTGGCGTGGCGTGTTCCGCCAGCTCGTTGCGGGCGGCTTGCTGGCGACCGATGAGGATGGATTCGGCACGCTGCGTTTGACCGAAGCGAGCCGCGCTGTGCTGCGCGGCGACACGCTCGTGCAGATGCGACGCGAGGCGGATCGGGTGGAGCGCAAGAAATCCCGCCGCAGCAAACGTGCCGAAGGAGGCAAACCGCTGCTCACGATTGCGACGAGTGAAGAGGCGTTGTGGAATGCGCTGCGGGCGAAGCGCGCGGATCTCGCAAAGGAGCAGGGCGTTCCGGCGTACGTCATTTTTCACGATGCGACCTTGCTCGCGATGCTGCGCGAGTGCCCACAATCGCTGCGCGAGCTTGGCGCGATCAGCGGTGTCGGCGAACGCAAGCTCGCGCGCTATGGCGAGGCTTTTATCGGAGTGCTGCGCAATTTTGAGACCAAGATCCGCCCCATCCCCACCCAACCCTCCCCTTGAAGGGGCGGGCTTAGAAAGCGTGCTCCGTCTTGAAGGTGAGGGCTATGTGGACGAACTTTGTATTTCCCTTCCCTTCAAGGGGGCGAGACGGGACTTCCCGCGGCATGCCGCGCGCCGTCGAGCGTCTGCATAGGGATATGCAGACGGGCTTGCGAGCGCACGGATGCGCGAGGGGTTGGGTGGGGATGGGTCAGTTTCGCTTTTGAAGTGCAGGGCAATACGCGTGGAGTAGACTTTTCGCTTGATCAGCGTCGTGCACCTACAAACAGGTAGTTGAGTGAGGCGGATGTTTTTTCCAAGGTCCTTGCGAAAAAAAATCACCGGCATTCGTCGCGCTTTCCTGGAGCGCGGGAGACAAGTGCGTCGGGCATTCTTGTCCGCAATATCGCTGACTTTGGCTGTTGGTTGCGCGCCGCCCCTGCCCAACGTGAAGCCCGATGTAAATGTTCCGCAGCACTGGTCGCAGGCGACTTCGGTCACTGCAACCGACGCACCTGTGGTCGACTTGCGTGGGTGGTGGCGTGCGTTTGGCGATTCCCAACTGGATCGGTTGGTCGATGCGGCGTTGGCCGAAAATCTCGATGTGCAGCAGGCGCAGCAGCGCATCGTCGCTGCGCGTGCATTGCAGCGGCGCGAACGTGCGGCGTATCGGCCGAGCTTGAGCGCGAAGACCGAATCGAATCCAACGCCGGACAGCAGTGCGAGTTATTTCCAGGCCGGTTTCGATGCGCAGTGGGAACTCGGTTTGTTCGGTCGCTCCGAGAGCGATGGAAAAATCGCGCGCGCCGATTTTGAGTCGGCCGAAGTCGATCTTCAAGCGGCGCGGGCCAGCGTCGTGGCCGAAGTCGCAAGAACCTATGTCGAGTTGCGAGGTGCTGATCAACGGATCGCCGCCTTCGAACGCATTGTCGAGGCCCAACGCGAGAAGCTTGGTTTTACCAAGACACGCGAACATGCGCAGCTTGCCTCCGCGCTCGATGTCGCCCGCGTGGAATCGGACCTGGCGCAAGCCGAGACGGCAGCGATCGAGCCGCGCCTGACCATCACGCGCAGCCGCCAGCAACTGGCGTTGTTGAGCGGTCGAGCGGAGTCCATTGCGCTCAGCGATGGCGCGCAGCCGACTCTTGGCGATCTGCGCATCGAACAAACGCCGGCCGATCTTTTGCGCACGCGACCGGACATCCGTCGCGCCGAGTTCGCCGTGCTGAAAGCAGCCGGCGAGGCGGGACTGGCGCGCGCCGATCTGTATCCACGCCTCGGCCTCGGCGGCGCGTTGACGTATTCATCGCGGATCAGTGGTACTACGCGACTCGGCAACACCAACAGCATTTTCAGCATTGGTCCAGTCATCGATATCCCTTTGTTCGATTGGGGTGCGAGGCGAGCGGTCGTTGATGCACGCGATGCGGCGTTGCAAGCAGCGTTGCTCGGCTATCGACAGGCCGTGCTCGAAGGCGTGGCTGAGGTCGAGATCGCGCTTGCAAGCCTTGAACAGCAGCGCTTGCGCGTAAGCAGCGATACACGTTCGCTCGCTGCGCAGAAAAATGCGAGCGCTGCGACGGCCACACTGGTACACCTGCAACTCGCCGACGGTATCGACAACAGCGATGCAAAAATCGCGCTGGACCAAGCGGCCATCGAGAGCGAGCAGGCGAGCGAAGCACGCAATCTCGCGTTCATTGCGCTGTACAAAGCCCTCGGTGGCGCGCCCCTGGCAGATATGACGCAGACGACAGCTGCTCCCGGCGACTCGCAAGGACAAGCGATCGATGCGCGGCCCAGCGAGCCGCAACCCTGATGGTGCCGCTGGCGCGCAAGACCCTGATCTACGAGTGGCGGCGTTTCTTGCCGTCGGCCCTCGCCGTCGCATTCTCCGGCTTGCTGCTGATGGTGCAGGCAGCGCTGGTGTTCGGCATCTTCAATACCGCCGCGATCAACATCACGACATCGAACGGCGATTTGTGGGTCGGCTATCCCGGTACACAGAGCATGGAACTCGGTCGCCCGCTCGCCGCCGACACCGAGTTGCAATTGCTGATGGACCCCGGCGTTGCGCGCGTCGAGCCTCTGGCCTGGCTCGATGGCGATTGGCGCGGACCGGCCGGACGCGGCGGCGTAACGGTGTTCATGTCCGGCATCGATACACGGCCCAACGCAATGATGTTTGCCGACGCGATTACGCCGGCCTTGCGCGCGAAGCTCGATGAGCCCGGCAGCGTCATCGTCGATCGCAGCGATCTGAACAAGCTCGGCGTAAACGTCGGCGACACCGCCTCGCTCAATGGTCAACGCGTGCATGTGGTCGCCGCAATGAACGGACTGCGTGCGCTTGGTGGTGTCAATGTCCTGATTTCGCTCGCGAACGCGCGTCAACTCGATGAGGCGTCGCGCGCCGATCGTTTCGATTATTTCCTGATCAAGCTGCGTGATCAGGACATGGCCGACGTGGTCAAGGCGCGTCTCAACAGCAGCGCGTCGGCGACGCGGTTTGCGGTCTGGACGCGCGACGAATTCGCACGCAAGGCGGTGTACTACTGGATGTTCGAGACTGGAGCCGGGCTCGGCGTAGTGTTTCTTGCCTTGGTCGTTTTCCTGGTCGGCGCGATCATCACCAGCCAGACCTTGATGGGCGCGGTGGCCGGCTCGATGCGCGAATACGCGACCCTGCATGCCCTCGGTGTCGGCATGCGTGAACTGCGCGGCGTCGTCGTGCGCCAGGCCGGCTGGGTTGGATTGTTCGGACTTGCGATTGGTGGAATCGGCACGCTGCTGGTGCTGGCACTTGCAGCAACCCAGGATGTCCCCGCCCAACTCGATCCCTTGACCGCGCTGGCGTGTGCCGCGCTGGTCATGGGCATCGCTCTGGTTTCCGGATTGCTTGCCGTGCGCGTGCTACGCCGCGCCGATCCGGTGCAGTTGCTGCGATGAGCGCGCTGATCGCCGAATCGCTGCACAAATCCTACGTTACCGGCAAGGTGCGCACAGATGTGTTGCGCGGGTTGTCGATCGTGATCGAACCCGGCGAGTTGACCCTCGTTTCGGGACCTTCGGGCTGCGGCAAGAGCACCCTGCTCGCGATCCTCGGTGGCTTGACCCATCCTGACCAAGGCAGCGTTGTTGCGCTCGGTGAGTCGCTGGCTCGCCTGGGATCGCGAGCGCTGGAACGCTTTCGCCTGCAGCACATCGGCTTCGTGTTCCAGGGGTTCAATCTGTTTCCGGCCCTCGATGCGATTGAACAGGTGGCGCTGCCGCTTGGTTATCTGGGGATTCCCGATGGCGAAGCGCGACGGCGTGCACGAACTGCTCTCGACGAAGTCGGACTCTCCGATCGCAGCCACTTGCGCCCGTCGAATTTATCCGGAGGCGAGAAGCAGCGCGTCGCGATTGCGCGCGCGTTGGCCAAACAGCCACAGCTATTGTTCGCTGATGAACCAACCAGCGCACTCGACGCCGGCAATGGGCAGATCGTGATCGACCTGCTGCACGCCATCGCACGCCGGCACGGCACTGCGGTACTGTGCGTCAGCCATGATCCGCGCCTGATTTCCCATTCCGATCGTGTGCTGGCGATGGAAGATGGCAGGATACTGTCGGATCGACGCGAGGCGGCGGCATGAGCAGCAGGACTTCCATGAAGATTTTTTCGACACTGCCGGACCGTTGCGCGGCGATCATGCTGATTGCGCTGACAGCCATCGCCGGATGCCACAAGGATCAGCCAGTTCCGGCGACATCGGCAAACTCGGCCGAATCCACCAGCTACGTCGCAATGGCGCGCGGACAAGTCGATGTCGAAGGCGGTCTGATCCGCATTTCTGCAGCGCACGATGGCATCGTCAGCAAGGTCGATGTCGCCGACGGCGGTGTCGTGAAGGCGGGACAGGTGCTTGCGGAACTCGATGCACGCAAGGCGCGCGCCAGTGTTGATGCGGCGAATGCAGAATTGTCGCAGGCCAAGGCTCAGGGCGATGTGCTGACTGCGCGCCGCGCGGCAACCGACGTCCATGCCCGCCGCGTCGCCGAGGCCGCCAGCGCCGGCGCTGCGACCGGTCAGGCTGCCGACGAGGCGCACACGGCGGCGAGCGTCCTCAAGGCAGAAATCGCGTCCGCTGCGGCGAACGTCGCCGTCGCCGAGCAGCATTTGGCGCAGGCGCGCGCCGAAATCGACTTGCTGAGTATTCGCGCGCCGGTTGCAGGACGGATCGTGAACCGCGCGATACAGGTCGGCGCGGTCGTGAACACACAAACTGGCGCAACGTTGTTCGAGCTGCTGCCGGATCGACCGCGAATCGTGCGTGCCGAGCTGAACGAGGCCTTCGTCGACCAGGTCAAGATCGGCATGCTGGCCGATGTCGTGCGCGATTCGGCGCCGACAGAAATCCATACGGCGAAAGTGATCCGGATCGGCGATGTGTTTGGCGACAGCAAGCTGGCGGACGATCCGCTTGAGCGCGCCACCTCGCGCGAGCTCGAATGCGTTTTGCAACTGGAAGGCACCGATCTGCGAGTTGGCCAGCGCGTGCTGGTAAAATTCCGCCGCGCGGACGGAACCTGATGCAATCGCGCGCCCGCAATAACGCGCACCTGAGATCGTGTTTGCGATGATCGCTTCCTGTTTTACGGCAAATGGATGGCGGAAAGGGCTACGAAAGCCAGCGTTTTTAACCTTTGCGGCGTGATGCTCGATCCTGCCACGCTGCCCACCCACCGCCACGATTTCGTTTC
>JBDTOS010000192.1:0-5666 GCA_039933095.1 Dokdonella sp. | reverse complement strand
GGTGTCAATCCGAGCACCTGATACGGAGCAGTTATGACCCGCAACCTTGCCGTCCTGATGGATCCGATTGCCGCCATCAACGTCAAGAAGGATTCGACCTTCGCCCTGCTGGTGGAGGCGCAGCGGCGCGGCTACGAGTTGCACTACATGACGGCTGGCGATCTTGCCCAGCACGACGCATCAGCGTGGGCAAATCTGGCTCGCTTGAGCGTGCGCGACGATCCCCACGATTGGTACACATTGGAAGCGCCGGAGTGGCGCGATCTGGCGACCATCGATGTAATCCTCGCGCGCAAGGATCCGCCCGTCGATGAGCAATTCATGCACGACACCCGGGTGTTGGAAATAGCACAGCAACGCGGTGCGCGCGTCGTGAACGATCCACGCAGCCTGCGCGATGCAAACGAGAAATTGTTCGCCTTGCAGTTCCCGCAATGCTGCGCACCGACCTTGGTTGCACGCGACGCGGCGGCGCTCAAGAAGTTCGTCGCCGAACATGGCGATGTCGTATTGAAACCGCTTGACGGCATGGGCGGACGCAGCATCTTCCGCTCGCATCGCGGCGATCCCAATGTCAATGTGATCCTGGAAACGCTAACCGAAAATGGCCGGGCATTTGCTCTGGCGCAGAAATTCATTCCGGAAATCAGCGCGGGCGACAAACGCATCCTGCTGATCGACGGCGAACCGATTCCATACGCATTGGCGCGTATTCCGCAGGGCGACGAGTTTCGCGGCAACCTCGCAGCCGGCGGCAAGGGCGTCGGCGTCGAGTTGTCCGAGCGTGATCGCTGGATCGCCGCCCAGGTCGGCCCCGAATTGAAACGACGCGGCATGCGACTGGTCGGCATCGATGTCATCGGCGACTGGTTGACCGAGATCAATGTGACTTCGCCGACCTGCATTCGCGAACTCGATCAGCAATATGGATTGAACATCGCCGGCACGCTGTTCGATCGGCTCGAAGCAGACTGATCGATGGCTGCATCCGCAAGCGCCGATCGCTTCGGCGTCACCCTGCTGTTTTCGCTGATCGTGCACGCGGTGATCGTGCTCGGCATCACGTTCGATTACGTGCGCTCGAAACCGCGCCTGCCGTCGCTCGACGTGATCCTGGTGCAATCGGCAACCGGCGAAAGGCCCGACAAGGCCGATTTTCTCGCCCAGGCCAACAACAGCGGCGGTGGCGAAACCGACAAGCCACTGCGTCCGACCCAGGCGCTGTCGAGCCCGTTGCGCAAGCCTACCGATGGGATTGCGCCGTTGCCGATGCAAAACGCTGCGCCGCCTGCGGCCACCAGACAGACAGAACTGCTGACGCGCAAGCAATCCGATTTCAGCGTCCAGACCAGGAAAGAATCGCCCGACGCGCCCGAAACGCCATCGGCAAGTGAACGCGCCGATCTGGAGCGAAAGCTCGAAATGGCGCGATTGGCCAGCGAAATCCAGCAGGACACCGAGAAATACGCCAAACGCCCCAGGCGCAAGTACATCTCGGCCAATACACGCGAATATGCTTACGCCGAATACATGCGCGGGTGGGTCGCGCGGGTCGAACGGGTTGGCAACCTCAACTATCCGGATGAGGCGCGTCGCCAAAATCTGCAGGGCCAACTGATTCTGACCGTCGGCATGAACAAGGATGGCAGCATCAAGAGCGTCGACGTCATCCAGCCAAGCGGGCACAAACTGCTTGACGATGCCGCCCAGCGCATCGTGCAACTTGCCGCACCGTTTCCACCGATCCCGCAAACCGACGAAAAGATCGACGAGCTGTACGTGACTAGGACCTGGCAATTCCTGCCCGGCAACAGCTTGCAGACCAAATAATTCGGTTGCTCGGTTCAAATTCCGCGCTGGTCGAACATTCACGGACGAGTGACTACAATGCACCCATGTCAGCCAACCCGGGTCTGTCCAGCCAGCTTTTGATCGCGATGCCGAGCATGCGCGACGCCAATTTCGCGCGCAGCGTTACCTTCGTCTGCCAGCACGGCGAGGACGGCGCGATGGGTTTGCAGATCAACAAGTTGTCCGAGTACCGGCTTGGCGATGTACTCGACCAGATGCTGCTCACCTCGGATTTGCAGGAGGTGATCGATGCGCCGGTCTTGATCGGCGGACCCGTGCAGCCCGAACGCGGGTTTGTGCTGCATACACCGAGCGGCGGCTGGGACTCGTCGTTCCGCATAACCGAGAAACTCAGCGTGACAACGTCGCGCGATATTCTTGTCGCGATGGCGGAAGGTCGTGGACCCGACCATGCGCTGGTGGCGCTCGGCTATTCCGGTTGGAGTCCCGGCCAGATCGAGCAGGAGTTGAAGGAAAACACCTGGCTGACCGCCCCGGCAACCCAGCAGATCCTGTTCTCGACGCCGCTGGAAAGTCGCTGGCAGGCCTCGGCCGCCTTGCTCGGTGTGACCGATCTGGTGCAACTGACGAGCTATGCCGGCCACGCCTGACGGCTGCATCCTCGCATTCGACTATGGCAGTCGGCTGATTGGCGTTGCCATCGGCAATCCGCTCAGCGGCAGTTCGCGCGCGTTGACGACGCTGGTCAATGGCGAGCGCGGACCGGACTGGACCCGCATTGATGCGTTGGTCGGCGAATGGATGCCGGTCGCGCTGGTGGTTGGCCTGCCGCTCGCACTTGATGGCAGCGACCAGGACATCACGCGCAGCGCGCGTGCCTTCGCGTCCGCCTTGCAATCGCGACAGGCACGACCGGTGCATTTGTGCGACGAGCGTTACAGTTCGCAGGAAGCGGCACGGCGCTTTGCCGGTCGGCGCGCGCAAGGTACGGCGAGGCGCAAGGATGCGCAGTCACTCGACGCGCTTGCAGCAGCGGTGATTCTCGACAATTGGTTGGCGACGCAGTCCAGTGGCGGATAATGGTGCAATGACCGAGCCACTCGAAACTGTGCAACCGACACGCCGCCACCTGATCACGCTCGACGGCATGAGCGCAACGCAGATAACCGCCCTGCTCGATCGTGCCGCCGATCTTCGTATGCAGTTTCGCGACGGCGCACGTGCGTTGCCGCTACTCACGGATCGCACCGTATTCAATCTTTTCTTCGAACCATCGACGCGCACCCGCGCAAGTTTCGATCTGGCCGCGCGCCGGCTCGGCGCGCAGGTGATCAATTTCGATATCGCAAATTCATCGACCGGCAAGGGCGAGTCGCTCGAAGATACGCTGGCGACACTCGAAGCAATGGATGCCGACGCGTTCGTTGTTCGCCATCAAACGAACGGCACGCCCGAACGCCTCGCTGCGCATGCGCGCCAAGCTGTCGTGATCAATGCCGGTGACGGCAATCATGCTCATCCAACCCAGGGACTGCTCGATGCGCTGACGATTCGCGATCGCAAGGGATCAATCGAAGGACTGAAGGTGACGATTTGCGGCGATATCCGTCATTCGCGCGTTGCCCGCTCCGATGTTCACGCGCTGCGCGCGCTCGGCGTCGGCGAGATTCGCCTGTGCGGACCACGGCCATTTTGGCCGGACGACAATGAGCTAGTTGATTGCGAAATTTCTGACGATTTCGATGCTGCGATAACCGATGTCGATGTCGTCATAATGCTTCGCATACAGATCGAACGAATAGTCAGCCCGCAGATCCTTGACGTGGTGCCAAACTACTCTGCGCACTATCGACTTGATGGCGCGCGCCTGTCGAGAGCGGCGAGCGATGCGCTGGTTATGCATCCCGGACCTATGAATCGTGGACTAGAGATCGCCTCGGAAGTCGCCGATGGCCCACAATCTATGATCCTCGATCAGGTCGCAAACGGCGTGTTCGTGCGCATGGCCGTGCTGGCCGATCTGCTCGATGCCTGAACGATCACGTCATTCTGGCTGAGGCTCGCCTTCGGTACTGTTGTGACTTGCATCGTTGTTCTCCGCTGAATCACCCTTTCCCGGATCGACAGCGCTCGCGTCGATTTCTCCTTCATCCTCTTCCAACGCCTCGACGCGCACCACGGTGACCAATTTCTCGTCGTCCGGCAGGCGAATCAAGGTGACGCCCTGGGTATTGCGACCGACCCTTGCGACTTCAGCAGCACGGGTGCGCACCAAGGTGCCTTGATCGGAAATCAGCATCAGTTCGTGCTGCTCATCGAGCTGCACGGCACCGACCAGTGCGCCATTGCGCTCGGAGCATTGAATACCGATGACGCCTTGGGTACCGCGACCCTTCTTCGGATAGTCCTCAAGCGGCGTGCGCTTGCCGAAGCCGCGTTCGGTTGCCGTGAGAATCTCGCCTTCACCTTCGACAACGATCAGGCTGACAACATGTTCGTCCTTGGCCAGGCGCATGCCGCGCACGCCACTGGCGGTGCGGCCGGTTGAACGCACCGTGCTCTCGTCGAAGCGCACGGTCTTGCCGTTCGATGCAAACAGCATGATGTCGCGTTCACCGTCGGTGATCTGAACATCGACGAGCGCGTCGTCGTCCCTGAGGCCGATCGCAATCTTGCCTTTCTGCAATTGATAGGCGTATTCGGTCAGCGGCGTTTTCTTGACCGTGCCTTCGCGCGTCGCGAAAAACACGTAGCGATTTTCCGGAAAATCGCGCACCGGTTGCACTGCCTGCACCTGCTCGCCTTCTTCGAGCGGAAGCAAGTTGACGATGGGTTTGCCGCGGGCGTTCGGACCCGAATCCGGCAACTGGTAAACCTTGAGCCAATAGACCCGCCCGGTGCTGGTGAAAGTCAGCAATGTGTCGTGGGTGTTGGCAATCCACAGGCGCTCGACAAAATCCTCGTCCTTCAACGCCGATGCCGAGCGACCTTTGCCACCGCGCTTCTGCGCGCGATAGGTCGTCACCGGCTGACGCTTGGCATAGCCGCTGTGCGACAACGTGACGACGACATCTTCCGAAGCGATCAGATCGAGAATATCGAGATCGTCCTGATTCGGCTGGATCACGGTGCGGCGAGCATCGGCAAATTCCTCGCGCAGCGCCGTCAGCTCGTCGCGAATAACCTGCAACAGGCGACTCGGATTTTGAAGAATGTGGATCAGCGCACCGATCGTTTCCAGCAACTGTTTGTACTCGTCGCTGAGTTTTTCCTGTTCCAGTCCGGTCAGGCGGCTCAGGCGCATTTGCAGGATTTCGGTCGCCTGCACATCGGACAACTGATAGCCGTCGTCGCGCAGGCCTGCATCGCGCGGCATGTCTTCCGGTCGCGAGGCATCGCTGCCGGCAGCGGCCAGCAACGCGCGCACCATGCCGGGCTCCCAGCGACGCGCGAGCATGCGTTGCTTGGCTTCCTCGGAAGTCGGTGAGGTCTTGATCAGCTCGATCATCTCGTCGATGTTGACCAGCGCGACCGTCAAACCTTCGAGCACATGCGCACGCGCACGCGCCTTGCGCAGATCGAAAATCGTTCGACGGGTGACCACTTCACGGCGATGACGCAGGAACGCATCGAGAATTTCGCGCAAGCTCAAGGTGCGCGGCTGGCCATCGACCAAAGCGACCATGTTGATGCCGAACGTCACCTGCATCTGGGTCTGCTGGTACAGATTGTTCAGCAGCACGTCGCCCAGCGAATCGCGGCGCACCTCGATGACGATGCGCATACCGTCCTTGTCGGATTCGTCGCGAATTTCGGAGATGCCTTCGATCTTCTTTTCCTTGACCAGCTCGGCA
>JBDTOS010000191.1:0-5666 GCA_039933095.1 Dokdonella sp. | reverse complement strand
GCAGCGATATGGTTTTCCTTGATCAGGATCGCGTCAAACAGACCGATGCGATGGTTGCTCGCGCCGCCAACGTGCACCGCGTACTTCTGAGCAAGGCGAAGTCCCGGCAGGGTCTTGCGGGTATCGAGGATCGTCACGCGCGTTCCACTGGTGGCATCCACGTACGCATGCGCAACGGTCGCTGTAGCGGACAGCGTTTGCAGGAAGTTCAGCGCGGTACGCTCGCCGGTCACCAGCGCGCGTGCATCACCGGAGACATGGCAAACGACCATTCCTGCGGTGAGGCTTGCTCCCTCGCCGACGTTCCAGTCGATGCGTGCGGTGGAATCCAGTACATGGAAGCAACGCTCGAACCAGGGTGACCCACACAGAATTGCCGGCTCGCGTGTAACAAGTACAGCACTGGCCCGCCGATCAGCGGCGAGCAGGTCGGCGGTGGCATCGCCGCTGCCAATGTCTTCGGCGAGCGCACGGCGCACATCGGCGTCGATCATCTCGTGGGAGGGTGGCGCTACATGGGGAGACATGGTTGCCTGAGAGCGTCAATCGGCACCCAAGCGTAATTCAGGCGGGCGGAAAACAGAAACGAATGGAGCGGCCAAGCTGTTGAAGCCCGCCTGTTGAAGCTTGGTGTTGAAGCCTGTTATCAGACTGAAATGGTTCCGAGCTCGGCACCATCGTTGCCACGCAGTCGTTTGACCACGGCATCCATCGCGCGATCGAACAGCGGAGCCTGCTCCAAAACCAACGCTTGACCATCCCGCAGTTCGATCGCCAATGCCTGCAGGCCGATTTCACGAACCTTCAAGCCCCGTCGATTGACGAACAGGTACTTGCTGGTGATCGGGCTGATCCACGAAAGCTTTGCGCGTTCATGTTCGCCGCTGACGTCAATGAATTCGACCCAGGTTCCCGGCCCAAGCGCCTTGACGCGCTGGATGGCTTCGTCGTCGGAAGCCATGCTTTCCGTCGGCGTGTCGGTGACAGAGCCCGGTTGCACTGTTCCCAGTACGATTTCCTCGACCGGACTGCGTCCAGCGTCCGCAGACGCTGATCCCGCTGGCGACACTGTCGGTATCGGTCCCAAGTTATCCGAGTCGGCTACTGCTGCCACTTCGACGTGCGCAGCAATGAGTTTTTGCACGGTCGTCAGCTCGATTGGATCGCCTTGCTGCTGGAAGCGATAGAACGTTGCCAGCCGATCAAGAATCTGGTGGATGTCGTCGTCGTGATAGGCGATCGAATATAGACCTTGACGCAGCGCGCGGTCGAGTTGCGGGAGCAATTTCTGCAAGCGATCGTGGTCCGTTGCCGATTGCTTCGGTTGCGCGCTCCACACCAGCTCATCGGCGAAGCGCAGCGCGTTTGTCCATTCCGGTGAATCATCGCCATGCCGCAGCAGGGTCATGACGAGCAGATTCGACCACGGCCGCGACAATACTTCGTGGATGACTGGCGGCAACTCGCGATCACCGATGCGCGTGAGTATCTCGTCTGCCGAACGCCGGCGTGCATACTGCAACTTCTCGCGTCCTCGGGTTGCCTCGGCAGCGCGCTGTTCGGTCAGGTCGGCGCGCTTGCGATGCTGGTTGACGAAGTGATCGAAGTCCGCGCGTTCGCGCTCGAAGATCGTAATGTCATCGTCGAAATCGCGCAGGATAGTATCGACGACGGTGCGCGCACGTTCCAGCAGACGTTGTTCCGGGTCGCCATCAGCTGACCAGCTCAGACCGGCTTTCGCCAGTGTATCGAGCAACCGGCGCGCTGGATGCGAGCGTTGTGCAAACAAGTGCTTGTCGAGAATCGCCACCTTCAGATACGGAATTTGCAGGCGGCCAAGAATTGCCTGGAACTCCGCCGGCAGGTTGTGATCTTGGAGAATGTACTCGAACAGCATGCCGACCAGATCGATCGTATCCTCGTCAGCGGAAGATACTGAACGCGGCCGTTGCGCGTCACCGAATCGCGATACCTGATCGAGCAGATCCTGCTTGATGCGCTGCATCAGCAACGCCGACTCGTTTGCCTGCATCGGCAACGCAGGACCGCTCGGCTGCCACTGAGTCTGCAGGATCGTGAGCGCGTTGAGCAGTTCGGTCGGACTCGGCGTCGGAGAATGCGCCTGCCTGCCTTCGCCGCGCGGCGCGCCAATGGCGGCGTTCTCGCTGCTGGGTCCGGAATGGCGACTCGCCAGCAGGGATCGCAGGGTGTCGTAGATTTCCTGCTGCAAACGCGAGTTTCCAGAGTCGACTGGTTGCGAGCGATCATTCGCTTGCGCAAAAGCTTCTTCCGTTTCGTGAGCATGGTTGCCAGCGTGATCGCCAAACTCCTCGTCGCGACCTGCTTGCGATGGGGGCCGCGACGTCGCATGCGGCGTCGCGTCTTTCAGTTGCGGAAGGACGCCAGCATGGATCAATTCGGTATTGATCTCTTCATAGAGCGGCTCGAGCGCCGTCATGACATAACGATCGAACAGTTTGTAGATAATCAGCTTTATCTCGACCACGGTATCGAGCTCGGCGAGCGACTCGCGAAACGCCTGCCCCAATTGAGCCGGGCCGATTGGGCTCAGTGCGTTTTCGATTTCGCTGCCGCCACTGATCACCGAGAGGCGTCGATTCACCTGGAACAAAGGTCGCGCCAGACGCGATTCGACCTTGGCAACGACACCGCTGATTGCAAGAGCTTCCTCGAGATCGCGATCTTCTACCAGCGATAGACCCGACGTGGTTGGTACTGCCATCTCGCTGGTTGCGGCGTTGATCCTGCCACTGGCGAAATCGGTGAACAGCGCGGACAACAATTCCTGAAAACGGCGTTCCACGCGTTGCCGCGATTTGCGCACTTCGCGCATACCGTCGAAGAATTGGGCCTGGACAGAGTTGCTTTCAGCCTTCTCGGCGCGATCGAACAGGGCATCATCGACGTTGTCGAACAACGTGCGTGCCAGAACCTCAAGTCGGGAAAGGACGATGCCGCGAACCCGTTTGAGCAATTCGCCGACGCGATCATGGGCGGCAGAGACCGTGGCCTGCCGTGTCTGCAGGTCGATCACGTTGCTCGGTTCTTTCTGTGACGACACGTCTAAGCCCCCCGGTCAGGCTGTAACGCTCGCACAGTTCATCCGGTTGGACAATAGGCTTTTATCAAACATCGGTGCCAATTGTGAGGACAGTCACACTTTTGCCGAACTGCGGCGCGACGCGCCGTGCCGGATTCATCTCACAACGGCACGATCGCCTGATCCTTCAACAACACCGGGATACCGTCGTCGATGCGATAGATCGAGTCTCCGCTAGGGGTGGACAATGCGGCGACCACCGCCGCGACAACCGGACCGCCATTTGCGCATACCATGCGCCCAGCGCGAATCGCATTGTTCAACGCCGCGAGTTCATCCGCGCGCAGCAGTCGAAGTGGAGCATGGGTGCGCGGGCAGCAGAGAGTGTCGAGCAAGCGTTGATCCATGCGGCTGGGTCGGAAATCGTTGCGGTGACAGCATCACCATAACGCGTACAATAACTTTTTTGGCCTTATCGAGCCATGACGGACAAGCAAAATCGAAGCCAGCGCATCGGTATCGTGATGGGTTCTCGCACGGATTGGGAGACCATGCGCCACGCAGCCGATACCCTGCTGCAACTGGACCTGCCGCATGACGTGCAAGTGGTATCGGCGCATCGGACGCCGGATCTGCTGTTCAACTACGCAGCAACGGCAGTGGAACGCGGGCTTGCGGTACTGATTGCCGGGGCCGGCGGTGCCGCGCATCTGCCTGGAATGTTGGCTGCGAAGACCCGTCTGCCGGTGCTCGGAGTACCCGTCGAATCGCGCGCACTCGGCGGCATCGATTCGTTGCTGTCTATAGCGCAGATGCCGGCCGGCATTCCGGTCGGCACGCTGGCGATCGGTCGTGCCGGTGCAGTCAATGCGGCCTTGCTCGCTGCGGCGATCCTTGCGCTTGGCGACCCTGCCATCGCCGAGCGATTACAGCGTTGGCGCAGCGCGCAAACGGATGCCGTGCTCGCGAACATCGATCCGCGCGAAACCTGAGTCGATGTCCGCAATCGGCATCCTTGGCGGCGGTCAGCTCGCGCGCATGCTTGCGTTGGCCGGCGCACCGCTCGGCCAAAGGTTTCTTGTCGTCGACAGCGCCGCCGATGCGTGCGCCGGGCAGGTCGCGCCGTTATTGCAAGCCAATTGGCGCGACTTCGACGCACTACAAAAATTCGCCGAGCAGATCGACGTCGCCACGTTCGATTTCGAAAACGTGCCGGCCGACACTGCGCATTGGTTGACCGAGCACACCCGGGTCTTTCCCAACCCGGTTGCGCTGGCGACTGCCCAGGATCGCTTGGTCGAGAAGAATTTGTTTCGCGAAGTCGGGCTCGATACACCTGAATTCGCTGCAATCGACAGTCACGCCGATCTCGCAGCTGCCGCAAAGCAGATCGGGCTGCCTGCGGTGCTCAAGACACGCCGGCTCGGCTACGATGGCAAGGGTCAGTTCGTGTTGCGCGAAATAGGCGATGTCGATTGCGCCTGGAAAGCGCTTGGTGGCGTTCCCTTGATTCTTGAAGCGTTTGTGCCATTCGAGCGCGAGGTATCGATCATTGGCGTGCGCTCGCGCAGCGGTGAGTTCCGGCACTATCCGCTGACCCGCAACTGGCATCGCGACGGTATCCTTTCCGCGAGTCTGGCACCGCTCGGTGACGTGGAGGAGATCGAACCACGTGCGGTCGCGCACGCGCGTAGCCTGGCCGGGCGACTCGACTACGTCGGTGTGTTCGCACTCGAGTTGTTCGTGCATGGCGATCGGCTGCTCGGCAACGAGATGGCGCCGCGCGTGCACAACTCGGGACATTGGACGATCGAGGGCACGGCGTGCAGTCAGTTCGAGAATCACGTTCGTGCCGTCGTAGGGCTCCCGCTCGGCGACACTTCGGCGCTCGGATGCAGCGTCATGTTGAATTGGATCGGCGAATTGCCGGAAGCACGCATCGTGCTCAACGAACCGCGCGCGCATTGGCACGATTACGGCAAATCGGCCCGGCCCGGTCGCAAGGTCGGTCATGCAACGATTTGTGCGAACAACATGACTGAAATGAGCGAACGCCTCGCGCGCATTGGCGCCGCGCTCGGTCGCGATGCGCAAGTTGCGCCGGTTCTGGCCGCGCTGAGCGGTCGACAATAGCGACTTCGATCGAACCTTCGGCGCGCGTTTATGCGACGCGCGAAGCGCGCTTGCGATCGCTTTCGGTCAGATGCTTCTTGCGCAGGCGGATTGCCTTTGGAGTGACTTCGACAAGTTCGTCGTCGTCGATGAATTCGAGCGCCTGCTCCAGCGACATCTTGATTGCCGGGGTCAAGGACACGTTCTCGTCCTTGCCGGCAGCGCGCACGTTGGTCAGCTGTTTTGCGCGCAAGGCGTTTACGGTCAGGTCATTGTCCTTGGCGTGGATGCCGACCAGCTGACCTTCGTAAATCTGATCGCCCTCGCTGGTCAGCAGACGCCCACGTTCCTGCAAGCTGACCAGTGAATACGCCGGTGCAGCGCCTTGTCCATTCGAGATCATCACGCCATTCGGACGCTTCGCGATCGCACCTTCGGCGCGCGGACCGTAATGATCGAACACGTGGAACAGCAGGCCGGTGCCGGCAGTAAC
>JBDTOS010000190.1:0-5718 GCA_039933095.1 Dokdonella sp. | reverse complement strand
CGCGGCAGCGCGTGCTTGCCGATCAACAGGGGAAGGAATTCGTCATAGGTGATTTTCTCGATCTCCGCTCCGACAATCGCGCGCGCGCCCTGGTAAAGCTGCTCGTCGCTCCAGTTCGGGTGGCGCTGATGCAGGCGCGCGACCTGATGATTGTGCTCACGCATAAAGAGCGTGTGCATCGATGTCAAACCGACTTGTTCGTCAACACGCGCATCACCGGCAAAAAATTCGTACGCCGCGCCAGGTGCCGGATCACCATTCAATGCGAGCGGCAACAACATGCCGTTGTCGCTGCTGCGCAACCGCCCGGTTCCATCGAGCGTGCGCAAGGCCAATGCGCGCTCCTCGCTGGAGCCGTACACCTGCGAGCCGTCGATCCAGTTGCTCAGTTCATTCAGTTGCTGACGCGGATTGGCGATGCCGGTGCCACTGGAGGGCAGATAGATCGACCGGTTCAGCGCGATGGTCTGCGTGCCGGTCGACTGCGGATCGAACTCTGGATCACCCATCGGCACCGCGATGGGCGCAGACTCGGGCGGATCCATTCCTCCGGACAGATCCATGTCGTGGTCCAGAAACTGACCCCACTGCCAGAACATGTCGCTCAGATGTTGTGAGTTCGCATGCGCAACAGACTGCGCATTGATCGCGTTACTGATCGCGCGCGGGCTCGGGCGCGTTGCGCCAGCCATCGATGAAATATGGTCGGTGTACTCGGCAGGACAGATGCGTCGCAACGGTTGTTTCGCCTGACCCAACGTCAGCATGGCAACATTGTTGCCACTGCCATCGTAGCTGCGCACACCGCTTGGTGGTCGCGGTGAGAGTGCTGGCGCATTGTCGTCAGGCGTGCGCTCGATGCGAAGCGCCGGGGAAACGGTGTTTCCCTGCCCGATTGCTGTCTGCACGCCGTTGTTGTCCTGCGCGGCGAGCGATGACGCGAAGCTGATCAATGCGATCGTTGTCGCCAGAAATAGACCGTTCTGACGGTTATGACCTGAAGCGTTGATTGCACTCATCCTGTAACCCCCGAAAAACCGCAAATGTTATGTCAGCGTGATAGCGCGGTCGCCATGCTAGCAAACGTCAGACTCCATTGTTGACGAATATCGTGGAAATTTTGTGCAGTCTTCCCACAGCACTGTGACGAAGCGCCCGGTTCCCGACGCTCAAAGTCAACGTGATCTGGGGGCTATCCCATGGATGGAGCCGAAAAAGCAGGTGGCGGTGTAGCATCGCCCATCAATCCAAGCGACGACGAGCCATCATGCGCGGCATTACTCGCCATCTCTATTTCTGGGTATTGATCGGTGTCGTGCTCGGTGGGCTGATCGGGCACTACAGTCCCGAATTTGCCGTTCAGCTCAAGCCGCTCGGCGATGGCTTCATCGGGCTGATCAAGATGTTGATCGCACCGGTGATCTTTCTGACGGTGGTACTCGGCATTGCCGGCATGTCCGACATGAAAAAGGTCGGCCGGGTTGGAGCCAAGGCGATTGTCTACTTCGAGGTTGTGTCGTCCATCGCGCTAGTACTGGGACTGGTGGTCGTCAATGTGCTGAAGCCCGGCAGCGGATTCAACGTCGATCCGGCGACGCTCGACGCATCGGTGGTTGCCGACTACGCGAAGAAGGCGTCGGAGCAAAGCGTCTCGGAGTTCCTGTTGCATGTGATTCCAAAGACCTTTACCGACGCGTTTACCGCCAATGGCGATCTGCTGCAGGTGCTGCTTGTTGCGATCCTGTTCGGCTATGCGATTGCGCGTGTCGGCCCGCGCGCGCAACCGGTGACCGATGCCTTGCAGGTTCTGGCCACGGTTTTTTTCGGCATGGTCAATCTGGTCATGAAGGCGGCGCCGATTGGTGCGTTCGGGGCGATGGCATTCACCATCGGCAAGTACGGTGTTGGCAGCCTGGCGCCGCTGATGAAACTGATGGGCGGCTTCTATCTGACAGCCTTGATCTTCGTGCTCGGCGTGCTGGGCGCGATCGCGGCGTGGACCGGATTCAACATCCTGCGTTTTCTCGGTTACATCAAAACCGAGCTGTTGACTGTGCTCGGCACGAGTTCATCGGAAAGCGCGCTGGTGCCGTTGATGGAAAAACTCGAACGCCTCGGCTGCTCGAAATCAGTCGTCGGACTCGTGGTGCCGGCCGGTTACTCGTTCAATCTCGATGGCACGAATATCTATCTGACCATGGCAGCGTTGTTTGTCGCGCAGGCCTGCAACATCGATCTCAGCCTCGGCCAGCAACTCGGCATTCTCGGCGTCGCGATGCTCACCAGCAAAGGCGCATCGGGCGTCACCGGAGCTGGCTTCATCACGCTTGCCGCGACCCTGGCTGTGGTGCCGACGATACCCGTCGCCGGCCTCGCCTTGATCCTCGGCATCGACCGCTTCATGAGCGAATGTCGCTCACTGACCAACTTCATCGGCAACGGCGTTGCCACGATTGTCGTGTCGAAATGGGAAGGCGAACTCAATACCGAAACGCTGCGCCGGGAGTTATCCGATCCGACGTTCGTCAACGCGGAATTGGATGTTGCGCCGACGATGAAGTAAGCCGGTCAAGCGTACTTTGTGTACCGGGTTAGTGTGGCAGCCGCATCGCAGGCGCCGATATCGCACGACCAGTCTTCCATCAACGCGATCAACAACAGCTTCTCGAACTCGACTGCGAAGCGTTGTACGACCGAATCGGGATCGCGCACCCGCCGTGCGTCGCCGATCAAACCGAAGTGCACCTTGCCGTTGTAACTCAGAATCGACAGACCGACGCCGATCGAGCCCGACTGCGGTACCCAGAACATCAGCTCGCGCACCTCGACACCAGCGAGGTACAGCGGCTGCTGCGGTCCAGGCACATTGGTCGCGACAACGGTGGCCTTGCGGCTGAACAATTCGAGCGCCGGTGCCTGCAATATCTGCGGACCCATGCCGAGCGCGGCAAGCAGCCCGAATGTCAGCATCGCCTGCCGCGAGCGTTTCAATTCGCGCATGCTGGACGCAACGCGTTCGAGTCGACGCATCGGGTTCGGCTCGCCGATCGGCAGATCGAGAAACACCAGACCGAAGTGATTGCCAAGTTTTTTTGCGTGCTCCAGCGGACGCAAGTTGACCGGCACCGTCGCGCGCAAGGTCAGCCCATCGACCTCATCGCCGTGATCACGCAGATAGCCACGCAGAGCGCCGCTCGCACACGCGAGCAACACATCGTTGACGGTGCAATCGAGCGCACGGCCAAGCGCCTTGACCTCATCGAGCGGCAGCGGCTCGGCCCAGGCCACGCGTTTGCTGGCACCGAGTGAACCCTTGAACAAAGTGATCGGGTCGTCGGGCAGGCTGATCGCTTGTGCGAGTTCGCGCAATATCTCGCTGCCTTCGCGCGCCGCATCCGCTGCCAGATCTGGATCGGCGACCATCGCCGAAATCTTCTCCCAGGCTTTGCCGCCGATTTGCAGCGCCTTGTTGACCCCAGCCTGGGTTGGTTCCAGTAAACGCTGCCAGACGGTGCCGCCATCGCGCTTGAGCCAGGTGCGCGCGAGTTCGGCGTGTTTCTTCGGCTCCGGCGCGGTATCGGTCAGCGACAACATGACCTGCACGAGGGCCAGTCCATCGGCATAGCAATGATGGATGCGTGTGACCAGCACGCTACCGTGCTTGTAGTTCTCGATCAGATGAAACTGCCATAGCGGCTTGGAATGATCGAGTGGCGTCGACGCCAGCTCGCCTACCAATGTTTCCAGTTCGGACTTGTCAGCCGCACCGGGCAGCGCCTTGACTCGCACATGCCAGTCGATATCGAGTGCGTCGTCAGTCTCCCAATAGGCTCCGGCCGACGTATTGACTGCGCGTTGGCGAAAACGGCGATAGGCAAGAAAACGCTCACTGATCAGTTTGCGCAAATCGTCCAGATCGAGCCGGCCGACAAACATCATCACGCCGGTAATCATCATCAGATTGCTCGCACGCTCCATGCGCAACCAGGCCGTATCGACCTTGGACATGGCTTCGCGGGCGCTGGATTCGGGTTGCAACGTGGTTTCCCCTGATCTGGCAATCTGAAAAGTCGAGGCTAGCACTAGTGAGGCCAGTCGCGCACTGCGTTTGCAGAGAGTGATCGACATCCGCTCGGTAGCAGACTGCCTGAACGTCTGCGGGTGATCGGTTACGATGACTCACTGCGTCATCCAATCTCGGAGTCTTGATTTGTCTCGCGTTCTGCTTTTTTTACTGTCGCTCGTTTCTGCCCCGGCTTTTGCGTCCGAGGTCGCTGCGGCCAATTTTCACCTGACCTCCGATCCGGTCGGCTGGATTGCGGTCGCCATCTTCATCATCGCCTACGTATTCGTGGTCCTCGAAGAACACGTCGGCTTGAGCAAATCGAAACCGGTGATGCTCGGTGCGGCGCTGATCTGGGGATTGGTCGCCTGGCGCACGGCAATGATTCCCGGCATCGAAGCGACGGCTCCGCGCCATGCATTCGAGGAGATGTTTCTCGAATTCGCTGAACTGTTTTTCTTTCTTGTCGTTGCGATGACCTATGTCACCGCGATGGGCGAGCGCGGCATCTTCGAGTCGTTGCGCGCCAAGCTCATGAAACGCGGCTTCGGTTATCGCAGCCTGTTCTGGATAACCGGGGTACTCGCATTCTTCCTCTCACCGATTCTCGACAACCTCACCACGGCATTGGTGATGTCGGCGGTGATTTTGGCCGTCGGCGCCGGCAACGCGCGCTTCATCACGCTCGGTTTCATCAATCTCGTGGTCGCAGCCAATGCCGGGGGCGCGTGGAGCGCATTCGGCGACATCACTACGCTGATGGTCTGGCAAGCGCATCGGGTCGAATTTTTCGAATTCTTCCGGATTTTCTTGCCATCGGTCGTCACCTGGCTGGTGCCCGCAGTCATCATGCATTTCGCGCTGCCCAAGGGTCGCCCGGAAGGTCACAACCGCGAAGCCAACGTCAAACATGGCGGTGTCGGTATCTGCGTACTGTTCGGCCTCACGATTGCGATAACTGTTGTCGGCAAGCAATTGCTCGGCATGCCCCCGGTGTACGGCATGTTGACCGGCCTCGCCATTCTCAACATGCATGCCTACCGCATTGATCAGCGTCAGCGTCGCTACGCGTTGAGCCAAGGGATCGAACGCCAGTCGTATTCGATCTTCCGCATCATCGCGAACGCCGAATGGGACACCCTGCTGTTCTTCTACGGCGTGCTCGCCTGCGTCGGTGGCCTCGCCGCGATGGGCTATCTCGAACTGATGGGCCATCAGATCTACGATCGTTTCGGGTTCACTCTGTCGAACGTCTTCATGGGTGTGCTTTCGGCCATCGTCGACAACATCCCGATCATGTTCGCGGTGCTCAAGATGAATCCGATGATGGATCACGGCCAATGGCTGTTGATCACGCTGACAGCCGGCGTCGGCGGCAGCCTCTTGTCTGTTGGTTCAGCGGCCGGAGTCGCGCTGATGGGAGTCTCCGGCGGTGCTTATACATTCTTCGGCCACCTGCGCTGGACTTGGGCGATCGCGCTCGGTTATGCCGCCGGTGTGCTGACTCACCTTGCGCTCAACGTGCACCATTTCGCGGACGGGATCATGGGGTTTGGCACCTAGAGCGTGTTAGCTTCGCTCCATGGACCCTGTCGATAAATCGCAAGCTGCTGGAGAGCTGACCGGTCTCCTCAATCGTGGGCTGGCCGGTGATC
>JBDTOS010000189.1:0-5796 GCA_039933095.1 Dokdonella sp. | reverse complement strand
GTCGGCATGTGCGTCAACGACGTGCTCGTGCAGGGCGCCGAGCCGCTTTTTTTCCTCGATTATTTCGCGACCGGAAAGCTCGATGTCGAGACAACCGTCGCTGTCGTCGGCGGCGTTGCCGCCGGATGCGAACTTGCCGGCTGCGCCTTGATCGGCGGCGAAACCGCTGAAATGCCAGACATGTACCCACCGGGCGAATACGATCTCGCCGGCTTCTGCGTCGGTGCTGTCGAGAAATCCGCACTGATCGACGGTAGCCGTATCCAGATTGGCGACGCGATCATCGGCATCGCATCAAGCGGCCCGCATTCGAACGGCTACTCACTGATCCGTCGCATCGTCGCACGCGCAGGCATCACGCCCGAGAGCGGCGGTTTCGATGTCGCGATGGATGGCGTAACCCTCGCCGATGCACTGATGGCGCCCACAACGATCTACGTCAAGCCGGTTCTGAAATTGATGCAGCAAATGCCGGTGAATGGCATGGCGCACATCACCGGCGGCGGACTCAAGGAAAATATCATCCGTATCGTCCCGGAGAATCTCGCGATCAGCCTCGATAGCAGTTCGTGGAAACTGCCGCCAGTCTTCGATTGGTTGCAGCGCGAAGGGAATCTCACGCGCGAGGAAATGTGGCGCACGTTCAACTGCGGCATCGGCTACACCCTGATCGTCGAGCACAGTCAGATCGGCACGACCCTGGATGCACTGGAAACGCTTGGCCTTTCTGCGTGGACGATCGGCGACGTCGCTGCCGCAGGCACGGATGGCGAGCGCGTCCGTATCGTCTGAGCACGCGGCCTGCGCGCGCATCGTGGAATCGAAACCCGCACCGCTGCCTATCGTCGTCTTCGCATCGGGGCGCGGGAGTAATTTTCAGGCGCTGCTCAATGCCGAGCGTGCCGGTCGCCTGAATATCGAGATTCGCGCCCTGCTCTGCGATCGCTCGCGCGCACGGGCACTCGAGCTTGCGCGCGCAGCAAATGTCCCAGCCATTGCGCTTGATCACAAAGCATTCGCCGACCGTCCCGCATTCGATCAAGCCCTGTTCGCGCGGGCTGCCGAATTTGCGCCGGCATTGATCGTACTCGCCGGTTTCATGCGTATTCTCGATCCCGCCGCGATGTCGCCATGGATCGGACGCATGATCAACATCCACCCGTCGCTGCTGCCGAAATATCCCGGCCTGCACACGCATCAACGCGCGCTCGACGCCGACGATGCGCGACACGGCTCCAGCGTGCATTTCGTCAGCGCCGAACTCGATGGCGGCCCAGTCATTGCACGCACCGAAATCGCGATCGGGCGGGGCGATACGGCGGAGCAGCTGGCAGCGCGACTGTTGCCCTACGAACATCGATTGCTTTGCGCGAGCGTAGAGTTGTTTGCACGTGGTCGAATAGTGCTGAAAGGCGGGGCCGTTCAGATTGACGGCCACCCACTCGCACAACCCCTGGCAATCGATAGCGCCGGCCGATTGGGCTGAACCAAGCGCCATGGTTGCACGTCAGATGACCGAGCATTCATGTTCGCGCTGGCAAACTTCGCAAGCTCGCCGCACACCCCGCAACACCGGAGTACACAGTGAAAACCACTTTAATCGCCCTGACCGTTGCCTTGTGGTCCATCGTAACCAACGCGTTCGCGTCAGCCTCGCCGATTGCCCCATTCAGCGCCGACTACGTCGTTTCGCGCAACGGCACGGACATTGGCAAGTCGACTATCTCTCTGAGCGAGAATAGCGATACAACCTGGACGCTGGTTACCAATACGCGCGGTACCAGCGGGCTTGCCAGGATGATCGGTCTCGACATCACCGAAAAATCCGCGATCCGCTGGCGCGATGGCCAACCCGAGACGGTAACCTATGATTACCGTCAAAATGGCGCGTTCAAGAAACGTACCCGCCACGCCGAGCTCGATTGGACGCGCAGCACCGCATCAGTCAGCGAGGGCGACGAGCATTACGATTTTGCGGTCGGTCCGGGCACCGTTGATCGGCATGCCGCATCGCTGGTCCTCGCGACCGCGTTGGCTCGTGGCAATCCACAATCCATCGACGTGAAAGTCATGGTCAAGGATCGCGTCGAGGATAATCAGTACACCGCGCGCGATCACCAGCCACTTGATGTCCCCGCCGGAAAGTTTGACACCACGGCGCTGGAGACGACCAAGGACAGGCGCACGTCTACCAGTTGGTTCGCCAAGTCGATCGGCTGGGTGCCAGTTCAGATTCAGCAGACCAACAAGAGCGGCGATGTGATCGTGCTGAAACTGGTGAAGATCAATCGCTGAGAATCTCGCGTCTCGGATGTCCGATATCACTTCCCTGTTCACCTCACTGAGCCACGTTCAGGCCGGCGTGAATCCAAAATCGTGCGCCTAGCCGACGAAAACCCCCGTCGCGGGACTTAGGCTTTTTGCTTTATACGATCGCTGCTGCTTGGCATTGACGCATTCGGTGGACGAAGCACGTATCGATGTCATCTCGATGCCCTGTCGCAAATCATGAACGGGTGCCATACGCAGGCGCGAATCGCGACAAAAGCAAGTGCGCAGCCTGCGACGATTCAGCATCAACCTATCAAACTGGTTTTGTAACGTCGGTCCGACTCCCTTCCCCTTGGAGTTGCGCCCCGTTGCCGCCGCGCGTGAGCGCCGCATGAGTGAACCATCAGCCATGGAGGGTATTGTCGACCGGACCCGGCTGTAGCCGGGTCCGTTTTTTGGGCAGTGGGCATTGACGCTCGGTCAATTTCTCTTCGCGAGTAAAGAGAATCCATCGCGCATTCAATTCAGGCGTGCCTCTCCAGAATGTCGGGAAGTTCGTGCAGATTGAATGCCACGTCGCTGCACCATTTCCCGAATCCGCCTTTCTGATTTACACCTTGCACCCAAGCCGCAAGTGCTGATCTCTTGGCCTTGTTCTGATCGTCGTCGACGCCTTTGATCTCCAGCACCAAGGTCTTTTCATTGGCGAGACGCACGACGAAGTCGGGGATGAATCGCCGGCGGGAACCGTTCCACATGTAATAGATCTGGAAGCCGAGATGATCATTTTTGACGTAGCTGGTCACGTTTCTCGATGTCTCGAACAGGTTGGCGGCGTAGCCTTCCCATGCACTGTCGCCGACGACGCGACTGATCTGCGATCGCACTGTGGGGATATTGGGTTTGGTCGTGTACCAAGTACGCATGTTGCGAGTCGAACCAATCGGGGCATCTTCGTCGAACACTAACTCCATGCGCTCGACGTTCTGTTCATACACGTAGCGCAGCAGGTACTCCACGATGCGGTCGATGTTGAGCGTCATCAGGATGCGTTTGCGTAACGGCTCCTGATGGAACAGGCCGGGCACAACAAGTTTTTCGGATGCGATGAACTGCTCGACAAGGCGGATCAACTGGAAGACCAGATAATCGCGACCACCCGTGAACGTCGGTTTCAGCTGATCGAACGCCTTGCGTGCCGCCAGAAAGGTCAATCTCTGCAAGCGAAACGATTCCGGTAGTTGTTCCAGGTCGATGACATGAATGCGATTCCAGTCGGTTGCGCCACCAAGCGCGGGGGCAATCTCGGCAGTAATCGGCGTTTCCTCGGGCTTCAAGGTCAACGCGCCGACTTCGTTCCAGCACACCTGCAACACCGGCTTTACAACGGGATCGACCCGCAGCACGTTCGGCCAGCGGATTTCCAGGCTGTTGCGTTCGGGCAGCGATTCGACCGGCCAACTCTGCTTCGGTGGCGGCGGCGGATCGCCACCATCGCCCACGTCCTGGAAGATCGAAAGCGGCACGCCGAACACATTCACGTACTCGGGAACGAACAGGCCATTTTCGTCGGTCTCGTAGCTCACGCGGCGAAGTCCGCGACCGATCACCTGTTCGCATAGCAACTGGCTGGTGAATGCACGCAGACCCATGATGTGGGTGACGTTCTTGGCGTCCCAGCCTTCCGACAGCATCGCGACCGAAATCACGTTCTGCAGGTTCTGACCGGCGGTGCCGCGCTTGCCGACATTGTCCACGATCTCGCGCAGCACTTCTTCCTTCTTGCGCCCGAGCAATTCGGATTCCTTGTCGGACGGCATTCCCGATGCTTCGACAATCGTGCGCAGTCGCGCCTCGTAGTCCTTGTCGGACGCAGATGCTTCGCCGATCTCGGCCTTCTCCAACACACGCGAGTCGACGCGCAATGTGCGTTCCGGCGCATGCAGTTCCGTCCAGAACGCATCACCACGTGTGAAATAGGCCTCGACGCGCGCTGCGGTCTCAGTTCGGTTGCATACCGTCAACATCACCGGCGGCGACACGTGGCCCTCGCGTTCCCACGCTTCTCGCGCCACTTTCCAGTCGGCCCCGAGCAGGGTGAAGGCGTGCTGCACCAATTCCGGCAAATTGTCCTCCGGCCTGGCTCCCTTGCGATTCAAATCATCGGAGACTTCCTTCTCGCGATACAAGTGATACAGCTTGGGCCGCAAGGTCTTGGCATTAGGTAAGGCGCCATCGCGCACCACGACACGCGGCGTTTTCACCAGTCCGCCTTCGATCGCATCGTTTAATCCGAAATCCGACACGATCCACGAGAACAATCCTTCGTCGGTGTTGGTCTTGCCGGTCGGTGCAAACGGCGTGGCTGACAAGTCGAAGCAGCGAGTGATCCGGCGCGTCTTGTGCAGTCGATCCAGACCTTCGATCCACCGCGTTGCCTCGTCCAGATCGATCCCGCGCTCCTCAGCCTGCTTCTTGCTGATCTTCACGTCCGCTGGCTTGCGATACGCGTGATGCGCTTCGTCGTTGATGACGATGATGTCCTTGCTCGATGCCAGCTTGCCAAGCACGCGTCGCGTAAACGCCTCGTCGCTCTCTGCACCTTTCTTCACCACCGAGCGGTCGGTTTGTTTCAGCGGCATCAGCACATGCCAGTTCTGGATCAGGATCTGCACCTGATTCACTTTCTGTCGCAAGGCTTCCGAAGGACACAGACTGAACTCATCGTAGGCATTGGCCGGGTTGCCCGGCAGCAACACTTGCAGTCGCTCGCGCACCGTCAATCCAGGAGCCACAACAAAGATCGTCTTGGAGAAATCCTTCGTCCGCTTCGGGTAGGTCAGCGCGTTCAAGACTTGCCAGGTGATGACCATCGCCATCACCGCCGTCTTGCCGCTGCCGGTCGCCATCTTGCTGCACACTCGCTCCCAAGGCCCGCCATCGCCTTCGAGGTAGATGCCCTGCTTGAATTCCGCAGTTCCCTCGACCCACCAGATCAGCGTTTCAATGGCCTCGATCTGGCAGAAATAGAACGGCAACTGACGCGCATCCTTGTCGCGCCAATGTTCCAGCAGCGTGCGGGTGATGCTCGTGATTCCGGGATAGTCGGCACCGCGCCATGCCTCCACGCGCTCGCGGATTCTGTTGACCTGTTCGAGTTCCTCGACACGTCGAGTGTTGTTGCGGGTGTCGAACACTTCGTAGGCCGCAGGCCTGCGACCCTCGATCAGATTCAGCGTGGTGCCGGAACCCTGTTGCCAGTGGCGCTCAGGTTGCGCGTACGGGGAGTTGATGATCAGCGACTTCGCCGCTGTCACGTCTTGGTCCCGGAAAACAGTGGAATCTCTAGCTGCGGCAGTCGAGCGCGCTGGACGATATCGAACACATGCTGACGCCAGAACGGCCAGACATTGTGGACAGCATTGAAATTGGCGAACGCAGCAATGGCATCCTCTTCAAGCGCGCCGGTCACATCGTACTCGACGAGGAAGGCGGCCTCGATCAGGAAATAAATCGCAGGCTCCG
>JBDTOS010000188.1:0-5799 GCA_039933095.1 Dokdonella sp. | reverse complement strand
GAATCGCCGGCATCTTCATGGAAACCCATCCCGATCCCGACAAGGCGCTAAGCGATGGCCCAAATGCGTGGCCGTTGGGGAAGATGCAGCTCTTGCTGGAATCGTTGAGTGAACTCGATCGTGTGACGAAGCGAAGCGGTTTTATCGAATCCACTGTCCAAGCAAAATAAACCCGATGACCACAATTTCGAATATCCATGCTCGCGAAATCCTCGATTCCCGCGGCAATCCAACCCTCGAAGCCGAAGTTACGTTGAGCGACGGTTCGTTCGGTCGCGCGATGGTGCCATCCGGCGCATCAACTGGATCGCGCGAGGCGGTCGAGTTGCGCGATGGCGACAAGGCACGCTATCTCGGCAAGGGCGTGCGCAAGGCAGTCGCCAACGTCAACACAACTATCGCCGACGCGCTCAAGGGTTTCGATGCGGCCGATCAGCGCGGACTCGATGAAAAACTCATCGCGCTCGACGGCACGCCGAACAAGGGCAAGCTCGGCGCGAACGCTTTGCTCGGCGTCTCGCTCGCCAATGCGCACGCGGTAGCAGCATCGAAAAAGCTGCCATTGTGGAAATATCTTGCCGGTGATCGTGCCGTGCAGTTGCCGGTCCCGATGATGAACATCATCAACGGCGGAGCGCACGCCGACAACAGCATCGACATGCAGGAGTTCATGGTGCTGCCGGTCGGCTTGCCGAACTTTTCCGAAGCACTGCGTGCTGGCACCGAAATTTTCCATGCGTTGAAGTCGGTGCTCGATGGACGTGGGCTGTCGACCTCGGTGGGTGATGAAGGCGGTTTTGCGCCGGATCTGAAATCGAACGCCGAAGCGATCGACTCGATCCTCGAAGCGGTCGCCGAAGCCGGGTATGCGATCGGCAGGGAAATCTGGATTGGCCTCGATGTGGCGAGTTCGGAGTTCTACAAGGACGGTGTCTACCATCTGGACGGCGAGGGCAAGAAGCTGTCGTCCGGCCAGTTCGCCGAATTCCTCGCCGACTGGTCGCGCCAATATCCGATCATCACGGTCGAAGATGGCATGGCGGAAAACGACTGGGACGGCTGGAAGCTGCTGACCGACAAGATAGGCAGCAAAGTGCAGGTGGTCGGCGACGACCTGTTCGTGACTAACACCGCAATCTTCAAGCAGGGGATCGATCGGCATATCGCCAACGCGATCCTGATCAAGGTCAACCAGATCGGTACTTTGACCGAGACGCTGGATGCGATCGCGATGGCCGAAGCGGCGAACTACGCATCGATCATCTCGCATCGCTCCGGGGAGACCGAGGACACCACGATTGCCGATCTGGCGGTCGCGACCGCCGCGACCCAGATCAAGACCGGCTCGCTGTGCCGCTCGGACCGGGTCGCCAAGTACAACCAGTTGCTGCGCATCGAGGAAGCGCTGGGACGCACGGCGCGCTATGCTGGCCTCGAGGCGTTTCCGAACCTGCCGACGTTTGTGGGCTGAGGGGTTGCAATGATCCGTTATGTCGCACTATTGCTGGTGATCGTGCTGATCGGCTTGCAGGTAAAACTGTGGACCGGGCAAGGCGGCATGCGCGATGTGTCGACGCTGCGGGATCGCGTCGAGCAGCAGAAGGCCGACAACGAAAAACTGAAGGCGCGCAACGAAGCGCTGGCGGCCGATGTGCACGATCTGAAGAACGGCGACGAGGCTGTTGAAGAGCGTGCGCGATCGGAACTCGGATTGGTCAAACCCGGCGAGATTTTCTATCAGGTTGTCGATCTTCCCAAGGGCGGGGCGAGTGCTCCCGGCAAGTGAGCCTGAGTTCGTGAGCCTGCCAGCGAGAGCGGCCGAGTGAGTATTCCGATCCGGCTGCGTGTCATCTGAATGATCAGCAGCGAAGCGCGCCTGTGGTGCGTAATTCCTGCCGCCGGCAAGGGTGCGCGCTTCGGCGGCGATGTCCCCAAGCAATATTGCGAACTGGCTGGCAAGCCCTTGCTGCGCTGGACACTGGAACGTCTCGCATCGCATCCGAATATTGCCGGTTTGATGGTCGTGCTGGCATCAGAAGATGCGCGCTGGTTTGGAGTCTCCGAACTATCGGGGAAACCCGTCCTCACGGCGGTTGGCGGTGGTGAACGCGCCGACTCGGTGGTCGCTGGTGTTCGCGCCTTACCGGCTGCCGTCGCCGCCGAGGATTTCATTCTTGTCCACGATGCCGCGCGGCTCTGCGTCCGTGCCGACGATATTTCGCGCTTGATCGAAGCAGGCATGCGCGGCGACGGTGCACTGCTCGCCACACCGCTGCGCGATACGCTCAAACGTGCTGATCCGCAGCAACGTGTTGTGGCGACCGAAGCACGCGAATCCCGCTGGCGCGCGCAGACGCCGCAGATGTTTCGACGTGGCGCGCTTGAATCGGCGCTTCAATCAGCCCGTTCCGCTGGAATAGAGATCACAGACGAAGCCATGGCGATGGAACTGATCGGCGCACATCCACTGCTGGTCGAAGGCAGCGAAGACAACATCAAGATAACCACAGCGGCTGATGCGGCGATTGCAGAGCTCCTGTTGAGCCGTGATCGGTCGTGCTGAGAATACGGTCTCGCAGGAGCAAGCGATGCGCGCAAGGAATTCCGTCAGCGTATTGAATCGCGGCAATGGGCCGCTCCTGCCGAAATGCGATATGGTGCAGTGTCGCGCCATAGGGCAACGCGAATACCGCGCGCCAGGTCGGATGCAAACCCGCCTCAATCCCCCGAATCCCTAATCCCCGTTCCCCAATCCCGAAACTACCCATGCGTATCGGCCACGGTGTTGACATCCATGCATTCGGGCCCGGCGATCACGTCGTGCTGGGTGGCGTGCGGATTGCGCACGATCGCGGCGTCGTGGCGCATTCCGATGGCGATGTTGTCATCCATGCGCTGTGCGATGCGATCCTCGGTGCCTTGGCGCTCGGCGATATCGGCCGCCATTTTCCACCGACGGACGAGCGCTGGAAGGGCGCCGATAGCCGCCATTTTCTGCTCCACTGCGCGGCGCTGATGGTTGAGCATGGTTATGCGCTCATCAACGCCGATATGACGATTGTTTGCGAGAGTCCCAAGATTGCGCCGCATGCAGCAGCGATGCGCGAAAATCTTTCGATCGATCTCGGCTGCGCGCTCGGCGATATCAGCGTCAAGGCAACGACCAGTGAAAAACTCGGCTTCACCGGTCGCGGCGAAGGTATCGCGGCATTTGCGGTCGTGTTGTTGCGGAAAATTCATGCGGCAGCGGCGGTGAGCGTTTCCCGAATTCCCGAGCTTGAGGCCCTTGCGCGGCTCGACGAGCCGGCGGAAGAATCTTGATCGAGGCGTTGCCGTTCGCCTATGGCGGTCCGCCGCTGCAAGGGCGATTGCGCGCGCAGCCAACCGACTTCGCCGTCGACGAAATTCTCGGATTCGAACCTTCGGGCGAAGGCGAGCACGCCTACGTGCAGATCGAGAAAATCGACGCCAACACCGAATGGGTTGCGCACCGACTGGCTGAATTTGCTGGCACAGGACCGATGGCGGTCAGCTACGCGGGTCAGAAGGATCGGCACGCAATCACTCGTCAGACATACTCGATCCACCTTCCCGGGCGCGTTGATCCCGATTGGTCGACGCTCGATGTTCCAGGTGTTAGCGTGATCTCAAGCACTCGACATGCGCGCAAGCTCAAGCGCGGTGCGCATCGCGGCAATCGATTCCGGATCGTGTTGCGTGACGTCGTCGGCGATCGCGAATTGGCGGAGCAGAGATTGCAGAACATCGCGGGTGGCGGCGTGCCAAACTACTTCGGCGAACAACGCTTCGGCCGCGACGGCGACAATCTCGAACTCGCGCGCCAGTTGTTTTCCGGTAGACGCATGCCACGCCATCAGCGCGGATTTGCACTGTCGGCAGCGCGCTCGTTCCTGTTCAACACAATACTCGGCGAACGCGTTCGCGATGGCACCTGGAATACCGCGCTCGATGGCGATGTCTGGATGCTCGCCGGCACCCACGCGATCTTTGGCCCGACGCCTTGGGAGGACATGCTCGCGCAACGTCTCGCCAATCTGGACATCCATCCGACCGGGGCGTTGTGGGGACGCGGTCCGTTACGCAGCGCGGACGCCGTTGCGGCACTGGAATCCTCGATCGTCGACGGGCACAGTGATCTGGCCGACGGTCTCGCAAGTGCAGGGCTCGATCAGGAACGTCGATCATTGCGCCTGCTCGTGGACCAGTTCAGTCATCAATGGGAGAACAATGCGCTGACGGTTGAGTTCTGTCTCGAATCAGGTGCGTTCGCGACGACGGTGCTACGCGAATTGTGCGATTGGCGCGAACACCCGGTTGCGACCTGACCGTGCTCAGGTCGCCAATTGTCAGCAGAGGCATGGGTCTTGAATCATCGTGTTAGCATGAGTAAGCACGACTGACCTTGGAATCATGTTTCTTGGCCGATCCAAGGTCATCTTGACCGACGTGCAAGCCCGCTTTGACGCGATTGGAGTGCGCCATGACAAACAAATCATTTTTTTTACCAGTGGTTTTGTCAACAACGCTTTGGCTACAGGCGACACACGCCCAGTCCACGATGCCTCTGTGCCCGGACGAAGAATCGGTTCATTTTTTTCTGAATAGGCCATTGCCTCCAGACCCTCCTCCCGGCGACTACACATTCGTATTGGTCATCAAGACGTTTGTGTTGGGTTTTTTCTTCGAAACCTATGAATACTGGCCGGAAAATATTGAAGTTTCCGGTCATCAAATAACCTTCGATGCCCCGGCTGTTGAATATATCTATTGGGGTATCCCATACCCCAACCATTCTGAAAATCTCGGTGTACTGGCTCCTGGCACTTATGCGGTGACGATCAATCCGATTGCTACCAACGTCATGCCGGCTGTGGCGTGCCCGACCATCACCGTGCCGCTCGTCATTCCGCAGGCGTACGAATACGTGGCGATTCCGGGCCCTACAGGATGGCTGGCTGCATTGCTGGCAGCTTTGCTTGGCCTTTGTGGCGCAGCGTTTATCGGTCGACGACCGACTTCGCGTTGACGAGAAGGTTATCTCGGCAGACCTGCCTAGCGCGCAAGCAGAACGATCACAGCACCCGTGCCGCCTTGCGCGGGCCGTGCCGAGGCGTAGGCGAGCACATCGCCGCGCTTGCGCAGAATGCTGTCGGTCAGCTTCTTGATGACCGGACCGGCGGCTTTGGAGCGCAGGCCCTTGCCGTGGATGATGCGTACGCAGTGTTCGCCTTCGCGCTGACATTCGGCGAGAAATCCGCGGATCGCCTCGCGCGCGACCGGAATCGTCATCTGATGCAGATCGACTTCGGCGCGGATGCTGTAGTGGCCGCGTCGCAGTCGCTTGAGCAGCTGGGGTGATTGTCCGGGTTTTAGATACAGCAACTCGTCGCCGATCTCGATATCGCCGGGATCGAACTCATTGTTGAGCAGTTCGTCGAGAACGGCGGCTTCATCGCGACGCGCCTGCGCTGCGTCCGGGACCGGGCGCTTGCGTTGCGTCGCGGGAATCGCGCGGGCGACGATCGGGCGAACATCACCGATCGACTCGCGAAATAGACGTGCATCGTCAGCTTCCGTCTGCGCCGATTCGTTTGCTGGCGACGGCACTTTTTTCTTGGGCCATCCGGATCGCAGTTTCATCGTGTCGAGGCTAGCAGAATGGTCAAGCGCTGCCGAGAAATTGGCGAATCCGGTATCATTCCCGGCTAGCTGTTTGTATCTTCCACACGACACCGATGACGTGTGGTTGCGCTTGCAGATTCAGGCTTTTGGTCGCGG
>JBDTOS010000187.1:0-5805 GCA_039933095.1 Dokdonella sp. | reverse complement strand
TGATCACTGATACCCACTTTTCCGCGCGTAGTCGGCTCGGTCGCCTGATCGCATTTGTGGCGCGTCTCAACCAGATTGCGTCGTCGGAAAAAATCGTTGGCATTGGCGTCGATGAAAAGACCGCGCTGTTGATCGATGCGAATGGCATCGGCCGGCTCGCATCGGGTTCCGCAGGCAGCGCGTGGCTGGTGCAGCAGACCGAACCCGCGACAAGCTTGGTCGCCGGCCAGGCGCTATCGCTTGCCAACGAGCGCGTGACCGAACTCGACGCCGGATCGAGCATCAATATGCGCACGCACCAAGTCGGTGCGCCGGCATCGACAACCCTCTTGTCGATCGTCAACGGCCAACCATCGCAACCCTCGCGACTCGACCGGATGCTGATGCGTGGTCCGGTGCCGGCGGGCGAGGATTAGCGCGAGGCGAGCTTGTCGAAAAAATATCCCGGCGACCTGCGCGCCAATCTGATCAGGTTGCGGAACCGCGACGCTTGAGCCGGATCAACGCCGAGATATCCTCGTCGCCATGGCCCTGTGCCATCAGCACGGCATAGTCGGCGAGCGACTTCTCGATCACGCTGCGATCAGTGCCGGCATCACGCGCGAGTTCGCGTACGATTTTCAAATCCTTGTGCAGCAGGGCGAGCTTGAAGCCGACACTGAATTCGTCGCGCAACATGGTCGCGCCGCGCTTGTCGAGAAACCAGTTGCCGGCGGCACCCGCTCCGAGCGTTGGCAACAACGTTTCCGGATCAAGACCGAGTTTTTCTGCAAGCGCGAGTCCTTCGCAGACGGCCTGGGCGATGCCGGCGACCAGTACCTGATTGACCGCCTTGGTGTTCTGTCCGGCACCAACATCGCCCATGTGACTCAAGCGCGCCGCATACACTTCGAGCACCGGTCGCACGCGGGCAAGTGCCTGCGCGCTGCCGCCGACCATGATCGACAGCTTCGCGTTTTTCGCACCTTCGACACCACCGGAAACCGGCGCGTCGATCAAATCACCACCGCGCGCAGCGATGATCGCCTGCGCTGCTCGCGCAGTCACCGACGACACCGTCGAATGATCGATGACGATCGTTCCCGGTGCGGCGTTCGCAGCAATCGTTTCGACGGCGGCGATCACATCGGCGTCGGCCGGCACGCACAGCACGACGACATTGCACAATTCTGCAAGCTCGGCCAGCACGACCGGTGCAGCGACGTTGAATTCGCTTGCGAACGCTTGCGCCTTGCCTGCAGTGCGATTCCAGACAGCGGTGAGCAGGCCGGCGTTGGAAAGATGGCCGGCAAGTGGAAAACCCATCGCGCCCAGTCCCACGAATCCGACTTTCAGTTCGCTCATCGACGTTCTTCCAAATAGGTATAACCGGTCAAGCCGGCTTCGAGTGCGGCTTCGAGTTTTTCGGCGGCACTGTTTTCGATACCGGCGCGAGCGATCTTCTCGCGATAAGCGCGACGCAACGCGTCAAGATCGTAGCCGACATAGTCGAGCATCAGGTCGGTCGTGTCGCCGCGCCGCATCTGGCTGAGTTCATAGCCGCTCTCGGTCAAGCGCACGCTGACTGCATCGGTATCGCCGAACAGATTGTGGATGTCGCCCAGCGTCTCCTGGTAGGCGCCGACCATGAAGATGCCGAGCCGATACGATTCGCCTTCGGTCAACTCGTGCAGCGGCAGGCTGACATCGACGCCATCTGCATCGACGTATTGATCGATGCGGCCGTCTGAATCGCAGGTGAGATCGGCAAGCACCCCACGTCGCGTCGGTTCGCGATCGAGTCCGGCGATCGGCACGATCGGAAATACCTGATCGATCGCCCACACATCCGGTATCGATTCGAACACCGAGAAATTGACGAAATACTTGTCGACGAGTTTTTCGTTGAGTTCGTCGATAGCCTGGCGATGCGAGCGCTCATCGGGTTTCAGACGTCCGCGAACCGCGTTGAGAATCGCGTAGTACACATCGTCGAGACGCGCGCGATCGGCCAGCGACAGCTGTCCGAGCGCGTACAGCGAATAGCCTTCGGCGAGGTGATATTGGGCCTCGTGATAAAGCTCGATCGGCGGACGGCTGGCGAGTTCGTCCCAGGTCTCGCGCAGGTGGCGCAGCACGGTTGGTTCGTCGTCGCGCGCGGGCGGCAACGATCCTGCGGGCGCCTGCTCGACCTCGCTGACGTTGACGACCAGCACCGCATGATGCGCAGTCATCGCCCTGCCCGATTCTGTCAGCACATGCGGCGCTGGCAGGTTGTTTGCGATGCAGGCTTCCGCCAGCGGTCCGACGATACTCGACGCGTATTGATCGAGCCCGTAGTTGATCGAGCAGTCCGAGCGAGAACGCGTGCCTTCGTAATCGACGCCGAGACCACCGCCGACATCGACATAGCGAATACCAAGCCCGAGCTGCGACATCTCGACGAAATAGCGCACTGCTTCGCGCATACCGGCGGCGATGTCGCGCACGTTCGACATCTGCGAGCCCATGTGGAAGTGCAGCAGCTTCAGCGATTGATCGAGCTTCGCCGCTTTCAACTCCTCGATCAGAGTCAACAACTGACGCGGTGTGAGGCCGAATTTCGCCTTGTCGCCGCCGGTGTTCTGCCACTTGCCGGCACCGAGACTCTTCAGGCGCATGCGCACACCGAGCAACGGATCGACACCCAGCGAACGCGCTTCCTCGATCACGTGACGCAGCTCCGAGGGTTTCTCGATGACGATGAAAATTTCCAGACCAAGCTTGCGCCCGATCAGCGCGAGGCGAACGTTGTAACCGTTGCAGATGACGGTACTGCCGGGCTTGGCGAGCGCCAGCACGGCCATCAATTCGGGTTTTGATCCGGCCTCAAGTCCGAAACCGTCTCCACTTGCGCTCGCGAGTTCGCCCGCCACGGCGCGTTGCTGATTCACCTTGATCGGATAGATCGCGGTAAAGCCGCCGCCATATTCCCACTCGCTCATGGCCTTGGCGAACGCGCGCTGCAAACGCTCCCGTCGGTCGTGCAGGATATCTGCGAAGCGCACCAGTAAAGGCAATCGCGCGCCGCGCGCACGCGCAGCCTCGACGATCTCCGGCAAGCTCAGCGCCGGTCCGCCGGCACCGCGCGGTTGCACGCTCAATTGGCCGGAATCACCGACATCGAAATAGCCTTCACTCCAATTCGCGACTGAATACGTATGGCGTGCCGCGTCGCGACTCCACGCAGTCGTCATCGTTGCGTCTCCTGATTGCAGTGGCATCGCGAAAGCGAGGCCGGGATAAAGTAAACATTGGATCAGCGACTTGTTTTCGGTAACGGGCTGCTGGCTGTCGCCCGCCCCATGTCGCCCGCCCTATTGTAATGAGCGCAGATTGCATATGCGCATTGCAACGTCGCCCCTGAACGTTGCGAGCGCCTACACGCCACGCCTGCATGGCGAGCGGGTACAATCCGTAGCACTTCGAATCAACCGTTTCCAGGGAAGTATCAATGCCTGCACCAACCCACGCCGCCTCAAAGAAGGCGGCATCTGCGCCTGCCAGCGACAACAGCAATTGGTTTACCGAAGCCTATGAGCCATCCGGCTCGTCGATCGGATTTCGCACGCGTTCGCGGCTGCACAGTGAGCAGAGTCCATTCCAGAACATCGAGATCTACGACTCGACCGACTGGGGCAAGCTCATGGTCATCGACGGCTGCATGATGCTGACCACGCGCGACAATTTTCTCTATCACGAGATGATGGCGCATCCAGCCTTGTTCACCCATGCGCGCGCGAAACGTGTCGTCATCATCGGCGGCGGCGATTGCGGCACGCTGCGTGAAGTTCTGCGCCACGAGGAAGTCGAGCGTGCCGTTCAAGTCGAGATCGACGAGCGCGTCACCCGCCTCGCCGAGCAATATTTTCCCGAGCTGTGCGAGGCCAATGATGATCCGCGCGCGGAACTGCGTTTCGATGACGGTATCAAGTACATGGCCGAATGCGAGCACGATTCGGTCGATGTCGTGATCGTCGATTCGACCGATCCCGTCGGGCCGGCCGAGGGGCTGTTCAACGCGGCGTTTTACAGCAGTTGTTTCAAGGCGCTGCGTCCGGCCGGCATTCTGGTTCAGCAGAGCGAGTCGCCGATCGCCCATCTGCCCTTGATCAAATCGATGCGCGCCGCGATGCGCACATCGGGATTCCAGTCGGTGCGCACCTTGGGCTTTCCGCAGCCGTGTTATCCGACCGGCTGGTGGAGTTGCACGATGGCGCGCAAGGGTGGGGATCTGGCCGGATTTCGCGAACGCGGCGCGGCCACGCGCCAGTTTGCAACGCGCTACTACAACGCCGAAGTCCACAAGGCCGCGCTGGCGCTACCCGAATTCATGCGCGCGGAATTCGGCGAATAGCTGCAGCGTGCGCTGTGCGCACGGCTTTTCGCTCCCGCTACCTTAGAACGGCAATTTCAACGACGGTTGCAGCGCGAGCAGTTGTGCGCGAAATGCTTCCTGGATGCGCTGTATCGCTTCCTCGCTGTCGGCATCGAATCGCAGCACCAGCACTGGCGTCGTGTTCGATGCACGCACGAGGCCCCAGCCGTCGGGCCAGTCGGCACGGACGCCGTCGATCGTGGTCAGGCGCGCACCTTCGAATTTCGCACGCGCCTGGAATGCGTCGATGAAACGCTGATTGTCCCCTTCCTTCGGCAGCGGGATTTTCAGTTCGGGAGTCGATACACCCTTGGGCAGGCTGTCGAACATCTGCTGCGGAGTACGCCCTTCAGGGTCGCCCGCGAGAATTTCCAGAAGACGCGCGGCAGCATAGATACCGTCGTCGAACCCATACCAGCGCTCCTTGAAGAACACATGCCCGCTCATCTCGCCCGCGAGCAGCGCGCCGGTTTCGCGCATTTTTGCTTTGATCAATGAGTGGCCGGTCTTCCACATCATCGGCACGCCGCCATTGTGCTGGATACTCAGGTGCAGCTTGCCGGTGCATTTGACGTCGTAGATGATCGTGGCGCCGGGATTGCGCAGCAGCACATCGGCCGCGAACAGCATCATCAGCCGATCGGGATAGATAACCTCGCCACTGCGGGTCACCACGCCGAGACGATCGCCATCGCCATCGAACGCCAAACCGATATCGGCCTGGGTCTGCCTGACGGTCAGGATCAGGTCCTTGAGGTTCACCAATTCCGATGGATCGGGATGATGATTCGGGAACGTGCCATCAACTTCGCAAAACAGCGGTATGACCTCGCAGCCAATACCTTCGATTACCGCCGGTGCGACGGCTCCGGCGACGCCATTGCCACAATCGACGACGACCTTGAGCCGGCGCTGGGTCTGAATGTCGGAGGTGACGCGATCGATGTAGTCGCGCGTCACATTGATTACCTGCATGCCACCAGCACCTTCGCTGAAACGATTTTCGCGAATGCGCTCGTACAGACCGGTGATCGCGTCGCCGGAAAGGGTTTCGCCACCAAGCACGATCTTGAAGCCGTTGTAGTCCGGTGGATTGTGGCTGCCGGTGACGGCGACGCCCGAACCGGTGTTGAGATGAAATCCAGCGAAATATACGAGCGGCGTCGGCGCCAGTCCGATGTCGATGACATCCATGCCGGACGCGCGCAAACCTTCAATCAACGCCGCCGAAAGATCGGGACCGGATAGACGTCCATCGCGACCGACCACGATTTCAGTCAGGCCACGATCGCGGCCTTCGCTGCCGATCGCGCGCCCAATCAGACGCGCCACGCTAGGACTCAGTGTCTTGCCGAGTACGCCGCGAATATCGTAACTGCGGAAGATGGTCGGATCGACCGTGCCGACTT
>JBDTOS010000186.1:0-5814 GCA_039933095.1 Dokdonella sp. | reverse complement strand
CACGCTTCTGGTATTGGACGTAGCCGAGTTCGACCGAGAAATTTCCGCCGCTGAATTGCAGCTTGCCTTCGAGCTTCAACGTTTCGATCGCCTTGATCTTGTCGATGCCGCCCTTGGCCTCGATGTTTTTCGCAATCAATTCGTCGGCGGTGATCGCCTGCACGGCGCTGGCGCTCAGCAGCAAGGCGAACGCGCCGATGGCTGACAACAGTTTCATGATGGACTCCCTCAGGAAATGCGGCGGTGCTGCCGCTGACAATGCGCCCATCGACCGATACTGCATCAGTCGATGGGCGGATATTCCCTACTCTAAGCGATCACGCGCCCACGCGCGATGCGACGGAAGTCATGGGTGGAACGTGAGTGGTGCAATTGGCAGGTCATGCGGCCGATTGCGATGAGCCGTCTGGCGCGAAGCAGCTCAGCCCATGCAGAAGAAATTGAGCTTGTTGCCATCGAGATCGCGGAAATAGCCGGCATAGAAATTATCGCCACGCGGGCCGACGGCGCCTTCGTCCGTACCGCCCAGCGCGAGCGCCTTGGCGTGCATCTGATCGACTTTTTCCTTGCTGTTGAGAGCGAGTGCGACCATCGTGCCGTTGCCAACCGTTGCCGGCTTGCCGTCATACGGATTGGCGATGCTGAATCCCGGCATCGTCGGCGAAACTGCCCAGGCGATGAAGCGATCGGATTCCATGAAGCGTTTTGCGCCGATTTCGCCGAAAAGTGCGTCGTAAAAGGCCGCAGCGCGGGCCATGTTGTTGGTGCCGACAGTGACGTAACCGATCATGGTGTGCCCTCTATTGGTGTGGCCGAATGGAGGCGCGATGCTACGCCGTGGCGCATGATCTCGCACCTCGCGTCGCAGCAGGCTGCGATGAGTGACTCACACGAGTTGCGGTGGATTCGATTCGTAGGCGATCTGCAAAAGCGTCGCCAGTTGCGGATCGCCGTTGAACTCGCATGCATCGATGCTCGCGATCGGTTGGCCCAGGGCACCCGAGTTCATCGTGAATGCCGCTTGCAGCGAAGCGAGGTCGGACAGATTCACATTCCGATGCGCGTAAGCGACGCCTTGCCGACGCAAACCGATTTCCAGCAATTGCAGGGTCACGCCACGCAAGGCCGGCACGGTAGGAAAAACAACCCGGTCGCCATCCCAGAAACCGACGTTCCAGATCGAGCCTTCCGAGATATCACCGGTCGGCGTCGTGAACAGTGCATCGTCGAACCCTGCCAACCGCGCCAATCGCTGGTGATGGAACAACGCAAACGTCCCGACGTGCTTGATGTGCGGAAACTCGCGCTGATAGTGGATCGAGCGCACACGCAACGGTGCAATCCGGGTGTTGTCGCGCGCAGAACTGGTGCTGACCAGCACATCCGGGCTTGGCGATTGTTCCGGTCGCATGCGATCGAACTCGCGCGCAAACACGGTCACGCGCAGCGACTGCGGCTCGTTCACACCCTCCAGAGCATGGCGGATGTAGCGCCGCGTGGCGTCGGTATCAAGCTCGCTGCCAAACAATTCGCGCGTCGCATCGGCGAGTCGTTGCACGTGAAGATCAAACCCGCGCACGCAGCCACCGCGCACCTGCATCGAGGTGAAGTGGCCATAGTTGACCAGCGCGAGCTGCTGCAGATCTTCTGCGCCCGCGACATCGCCGTTGATCTCGATTCGTGATCGCATCATGGTCGTAATGGTGACGGCATTCGCCGCTCACGTCGATGCCAAAAATCCTTCGCACCGTAGTTTTGGATACCCGAAACGCCGGCTGGTGTGCCACGATCGCTTCAAACGGGGAGACTCCGTCAAGCGGGACCGATCCGACGCGCGATAAACTGTTTTTCGGCGCATGCTTCCGCACGCTCGACAATCGACAACATTCAAGCAAACATGAGGTGAAATATGGCACTCGTACATCTGCTGGTCGTTGCGGCACTGCTGCAACTGGTTGTGTTTGGGGTCTTGGTCGGCCGGGCGCGCGTCCGTTACGGCGTCAAGGCGCCGGCGACATCAGGCAACGAGCATTTTGAACGCTATTACCGGGTGCAGATGAATACGCTGGAGTTGATGATCCTGCTGATTCCGAGCACTTGGATTGCTTCGACGTACTGGAACCCGTTGTTCGTTGCCGCAATGCTGGCCGTCTACCTGATCGGGCGCTTCATCTACTTCCGCGCCTACGTGCAAGACCCGTCCAAGCGCGGCACGGGTTTCCTGATCAGTTTTTCGCCGATTGGCGTACTAATGGCAGCGGCCATCGCCGGTGCTGGATGGAGCCTGTTCCAGAACGGCTGGTAAGTATCGCCGGCAGCCGTCGCCCCGAAGATCAGCGAAAACTCTGCTCCAGCCAAGTCGATCGAAACCGCGACCGGCCACGCGAGCCGGTCATGCGTTCCCGCGACCGTGAAAATCCGAGGACTTGCCGACACCGAACGGCAATCCGTGGCGTCGGCGCTCAGGCCAGAGCGCGTTCCACGTCTTCCAGCGGCGCGTTGGTAAAGGTCTTGGCAAGTTCCCTGACTATCCGTTGGACCGTCTCCTTGTGCAGTTGGGGCCGCATCTCGCCGAGCGTGTGCGGATCGGCTATCAACACGAGGTGTTCGTACTCGTGTTTCAGCGCGGCGGCATTCAACCGATGCGCCAGCTGTTTGGCGAATGTCGCCTCGTCGGTTTGCGAGTCGGTTTGATCGGACGGCCGATTGCCGGACGGCCCATCATCAAGCAGGTCGGTCGGTCCGAACACGTCTTTCTGAACCAGCGAAACCTCATGACCCTTGCCGACATTGTGGAACACGCGCGCGCCCTCGCCATCGGCGACGACCACCCAGGTTCCTGCGGGAATTTTTTCCATCGTGTTTTCCTCATTTGGTGATTCAACGAGGACGCAGTTCAACGCGTCCACCTGGAGCGCGGATGAAGCAACATTTGCGCTACGGCATCGACGACCCCGCCAATTGCCTTGCGGGTGGCGTTGCCGTTCGATGCCGCATCCGCATGATGCCGAAGCCCGACTGTACGCAAGCCTTGCGCCTGGAACGCTCGGGGTTGACACGATCCAAACCACTCGAAATCACGCGCGGGGGCTCAAACGTCGCGCACAAGCGCTTGCCGATCGGCCATTGCCGGCGATGACTACCGCTGGGGGCGGCGAAACAGTCGGAGATCGCGCGATTCAAGCCGGCGCGTTTTCGGCGAACGGCACCAACTGATCGGCGAGTGATTTTTGGAATGCCGGGCGCGCCTCGCAGCGTTGCTTGTAGGTATCGAGCACTGGAAAACGCGCAAGCAAATCGGTCTGGCGCAGATTGCGCAGAACCGTTGTCATCAGGATGTCTGCGGCCGAGAACACGCCTTCAAGATAGTCGCGTCCGTTCATGCAGGTCGACAGATTTTCCAGACGTCCGATCACGGCTTTTTCGGCACCGGGACGCCGTTGCTTCGCCCAATCTTCGTTCGGGTAGAACAAATCGATCGCGGCGAGATTCTGGACCGGCGGCTCCAGCGTGTTCAGCGCCGAAAACATCCATGCGATTATTCGTGCACGTGCATTCCCATCGCTCGGCATCAGCACCGCAGACTTCTCCGCAATGTGCAACACAATCGCGCCGGATTCGAACAGCACCAGATCGTCTTCCTCATAAGCCGGCACCTGTCCGAATGGTTGCAGACAGCGATAGCGCTCTGAGGCCTGATCCTCGCGCCCGATCAGCTGAACTTCGTAAGGCAGTCCCGCTTCTTCGAGTGCCCAGCGCACGCGCAAATCGCGCACCAATCCTTCGGCAAACGACGGGACCCAGCGAAATGCGGTTACGCGAATCATGATTTTTCCTTTCTGGTATTTGTTGAGGTATCGGATTTTGTCACGTCGACGATAATTCGATATCAACTAGCGGCATCGTTCATGTCACCGCAACTTCAGCGGCGGCGCCATGCCGATCAGCGTGAGCAATCCCCAGACCACTAGCGCCATGCCGGCACAGAAATACAAGGCCAGAAAAAAATGGAACGCGAGCGGCTGGTCGTTTCGGTTGGGACGAAACGCACTCAGGAAGTTGGAGCCTGCCGGCAGCTCGCCAATGCGATAACCACGCCAAGCCACGGCGAGCACACCCGATCCCATGCCGATGAGAAACAGCGTCCCCAGCCAGCCCGGCACGATCAGCGCTCCGCCTCGCGGCGCTCTGGCTTGTAGAATCGGCGCGCAATAGACAACACGATCATGACGAGGACGCTTAGCCCTCCCGTCATGACAATCTCGAACGGCCACAGATTGTGCGAAGTCGGGTCGCGCGATGTATCGAACATCAACCGGACAACGACAAGACCCATCATGATCGCCGGCACGATGGCAGCAATGCGCCAGCCACCACGCCAACGCCAGATAGCCCACGCCGGCGCCGCGAATCCGAACACACCGAGCACAAGCATCAGCAGCATGAAGCCGCCGAACAGGGCCGAGTCGCCGACGCTGATCGGCGTGTTCATGCGAGCCTTGTTCTCTTCCTGCCTGGCAATCTCGGCCGCCTTGGTCATCTCGACTACCCAGTCCGGCTTGCCAGTGGTCGCCTCGGGCCGATCGTAGACTCCGATGTGCACAGGAAAGGTAGCCACGTCGTGCGTGCCTGACGTCGACCCATCGCCGGCCCTGATGCGCACCTCGTCGACCTGCTCCCATGGTTTCTGGAAGAAGAACCAGGCGAGCATTTCCCCAGCGCCGGTGTAGGTGCTGGACGGGCTGGTACCCGCAGCGACCGGCTGGCCCTCGAAAAACGGATTCACCCAAATACGGACCGGCTGATCGGTGTGGTAGCCAAGTCGCAGATAGAAATTCTGCCCTTTGCCCAACGAAACATCGTTGCCCGCAGGAAACGTGGCCAACACCTCGATGCGCACATCCGCACGCGCGCAATCAGCGACGCCGAAGCAGATACCCAGCGTGACAATCACCTTCAGCATCCAAGTCTTCACAAGGTGCGCTCCGCTATTTCTTACCACAAGTATCGACGCATTTGCGCCCGCGCGGAAATGCATGCGACCCGTCACTGCGAAAAACAGATGACATCACCGCTCTGCCTGGATGAAAAGCTGCCGCAGCGTGATCTTCCCGCGCTGCGGCCCGGTGCAGGCGTGTACTGCCGCTCCCTCCTGCGTCGCTATACTCGGATTCACAAGGAACCCTTCTCGGCAAACGTCGCATTCACGCAACGTGCGCCCTCAAACACGTCGGAGATCACCGCATGCAAAAGACCCTGATCGTTCTGCTGCTGATATTCACCTCGTCGGTGTTCGGTGCCTGTCCGCCGCAGGGGCAAACTCGCCAATCATTGCAAGCGCTCAAAGCGACAAAGTTCGTGATGACGGATCCAGTCGCGCGAACGGCACTGGCGCAGGACCTGCTCGATTGCCTCAGCGATCCCGATCCCGTGATGCGCGATGGAATCGCCTATTCAGCGCTGGCGGAATGGATGCGCGCCGATGATTTCGATGCCGCCACGTTGCGCACGATGCGGGACGCGTTGTACACGCAGCTCGATCGCAGGGACGAAATCGGATTTGGACGTCCGTTCGCCGCATTGGTGTTGTCCGAAGTCGCGCGCACCGATCGCATCAGGGCGTGGATGACACCCGGCGAACGCGCGGCCATGGTCGAGAAAGCGGCGAACTACGTCGCGGCGGTTCGCGACTATCGCGGCTTCGATGACAAGCAGGGCTGGCGTCACGGTGTTGCGCACGGCGCGGACTGGCTGATGCAACTGGCAATGAACCCCGCATTGAGCAGATCAGACACCGATCGCATCCTCACCGCC
>JBDTOS010000185.1:0-5850 GCA_039933095.1 Dokdonella sp. | reverse complement strand
GTTCCAGAATCCCGAATACGTGAGCGGCAGCGAGCAAGGGTCGCTCGCGACCGATGCCGACGAAGAAGTCGCCGTCACCGCAAAGCCCGCCGCGATCAAACTGCAAGCGTGGCCAAAAGACACGGCCGATCAGGTGCGCGCCGTCGCCGACGTGCTTGCCGGCGCACTCGAACCGCTCGACGAACCCGCCCTCGCCGCGCGCTTCAACGCGCGCGGACGCTGGCGCGAACGGCTACCGAAGATCCTCGATACCCTGGTCGCGATCGGCCGCGCCCGCGAGGACGACGGCCGCTACAGCAGCACCTGACCCGTATCGTATTGGAGCGTGGCAGTGCTTGCCGCCCCCGATGCTTGCGCCCACCTTTCTGAACCGAATCGGCGCATGTCTGTGGATGAAATACAGGCGTCGGTGGGGTTCAAAAATCGCCATATTGGATCGCCCGATTTCGCGTTAGACTGCGCACGAGGTTCGTGCGTCGAACGAGTGGCTGGTACAACGCAGTTTTGGTACGGGGCAGATAGTGTGAAAAGGTTTCGGGACTGCGAATTCCTGCAACGGGAATACGCGCGTGTTCAATCAAGCACTGCGGCGCTGCCGCAATCGAGGAAGTGATCATGAAACTCGGGAAAAGGATCGTCTTGGCAGCGCTTTCTATTGCGCTGGTGTATGCAACGTCGGGTCAGGCGCGCGAGGGTGAAAAACCCTATTCGTGGACGCATCCAACCAAGAACACTGCAGCCGAACTGGCCCGATTAACCTTGCCTGCGGTGGATCGCGCCGCGCGCTTGCAGGAGGATGCGAGGGCCGCAAATCCAGCAGCGGGTGCGTTCGAGAAACGACTGCGAATCGGCACGGATCAGAACGTGCAGGTGCAGCCACGAACGGACGGCACCTGGGAAACCCTGGCCGATGGCCGGAAACTGTGGCGCCTGGTCGTCAGTTCGAAGAATGCGACCGATCTGCGCTTCGGGTTTTCCAGCTACCACTTGCCCAAGGGCGCGATGCTCACCTTTGTCGACAATGCCGGGCACAGCTACGACGGCCCCTACGACGACACCGACGCAACAGCCGACGGGCAATTCTGGACCGCACCGATTTCCGGGAGCGAGATCACGCTCGAATTGGTGCTGCCCGCGAACACCGACCTCGCCGACGGTGCGCTTGTCCTCAGCAGCGTCAGCACCGGCTACCGAAATATCATGGCGCGCGACGGCGCAGCGCTGCTCTCACCAAGTGCCTCGGGCACCTGCAACATCGATGTCGTGTGTTCGCTCGGCAACAACTACCGCGATGAAATCCGCGCGGTGGCGAAGTACACATTCAGTTCCGCCGGTAGCACGTTTCTCTGCACCGGAACCTTGGTGATGAACACGGCGCGCGACTTTCGGCCTTTTTTTCTGACCGCCAACCATTGCATTTCCACCCAGGCCGAAGCATCGTCGATCACCACGATCTGGAACTTTCAATCGCCCACCTGCGGCCAGCACGGCGGCGGCTCCCAGACGCAAACCCAGACTGGCGGCGCGACCTTGCGCGCGCATCGCGCCGATGTCGACTTCACCCTGGTGGAACTCAGCCAGATGCCGCCGGCAAGCTATAACGTCTACTACGATGGATGGGACGTCAGCGGCACGGCACCCGGCGGCAGTATCGGCATCCATCATCCCAGCGGCGACGTCAAGGCCATCACCCAGGGCATCGGCACCTTGCCGACGATCAACAGCTGCATCGGCACCGGCGGTGTCATGACTCACTGGCGCACCGGCGCACCCTACTCGCAGGGAACAACCGAAGGCGGTTCGTCGGGATCAGCGATCCTGGTCCCGTTCGGCGATCCGAGCGGGCACGACAAGCTCATTACCGGCACCCTTTCCGGCGGTGATGCAGCGTGCAGCGGCAACGTGCCGAACAGCGGTGACGATTGCTATGGAAAACTGTCGGTATCGTTCAACGGCAGCAGTAGCGCGTCGCGCCTGAAAGACTGGCTGGATCCGGGCAATACCGGCGTGACGACCCTCGCTGGCGCACAGCCGGGTCAAACCAGCACCGCAACGACGATTATAGGCTCGCCGCTGAAGGTTATCGTTGGGCGCGATCATTCATTCCAGATTCTGAATTCCGCAATTCCTGGCATAGGCCAGGTGTATCCGAGCACCTCAAGCGGACCGGGCGACATGGGCTGGTTCGTACGCATGGGAAGCACCCTGTATTCGCCCGATTTTTCCTCGCATGGTGGTACCGCGACTGGCAATCTTGGAACGCGCACGCCCTATACCCCGCAGTCGCTGACCGGCGTAACCGGGTCCGGCAGCTCATCCAATCCGTACGCCGTCAGTGTCGGCGGCGCGCTGGGAAGCAGCGGCCTCGTCGCCACCGAGCAGGTGACCTATATCAACGGTTCGAACTTCTTCACCAAGCGATTCACGCTGAAGAACAACAGCTCGACCTCGCAAGTCGTGAAGATTTTTCTCGGCGCGGATATCTACCTTGCCGGCAGCGACAGCGGCGTACCGTTCCGCATTGCGTCGTCGGGAATCACGGGCGGTCAGAACTGCACGACGCCGGCCAATTATTCGATCCTGTTCATTCCGCAGACCGCGACCGACGGCTACACCGGCGCGAGCTATTCCAATGTCTGGACGCAGATCGGCGCGGGAACACTCAATAACGCGCTTTCGACTGGATGCCTCGACAACGGCGCGGGACTGCAGTGGAATCGCACCATCGCCGCAGGCGCGAGCGTGACGATTCAGGCGGCGACTTCGTTTGGCGACATTCCAACCACCTATGCGTTGAGCGTCGCCAAAGCCGGAAGCGGGTCGGGCACGGTCACCAGCAATCCGGCGGGAATCAGTTGCGGATCGACCTGCACCGCGAACTTCTTCAGCGGCAATTCGGTCACCCTGACAGCAACGCCTGCCAGCGGCTCGACGTTCACCGGCTGGAGCGGTTCGTGCACCGGTACCGGCACCTGCACGGTGGCCATGACCGCGGCGCGATCGGTGACTGCGTCATTCAATTCCGGCGTTTCGGCGGCGACCTTGCGCTTCGATAGCGCCGCAGGTGCGACGACGAAGACGATACTCCGCAGTTCGGGAACTCCGGTGAAATTCGCATGGACGACATCGGGCCTGCCGTCTGGGACGACCTGCCGAATTTACCTGCGCCCGAACAATGCGTACGCGGCAGTGGCGTCGCCTATCGCCAGTGGCAGCCTGACCAGTACCACGATCAATAACTGGGCCACGGGAACCTATCTGTTCTATCTCGGCTGCTCGAACGGAGCCGCGAGCAGCAATATCACCCTGGTCATCCTGCAACCGGGGCCGAGTGCTGCGCTGCGCTTCGACAGTGCCGCAGGCCCGACCAGCAAGACGATCGTGCGCAATTCCGGCACGCCGGTGAAATTCGCGTGGACGACATCGACCTTGCCGTCTGGCACCACCTGCCGCATCTATCTGCGCCCGAATAATACGTATGGAGCATTGGCCTCGCCGACCGCCGGTGGCACCCTGACCAACACAACGATGAATAATTGGGCCACGGGAACCTATCTGTTCTATCTCGGCTGCTCCAACGGAACCGCTAGCAGCAACATCACGCTGGTGGTTCAAACTTCGACGCCGGCTGCAACATTGCGCTTCGACAGTTCCAGCGGTCCCGCGACCAAGACCGTTGTGCGCAACTCCGGTACGCCGGTGAAATTCGCATGGACGACATCGGCCTTGCCGTCCGGCACGACGTGCCGCATCTACCTGCGCCCGAATAATACGTATGGAGCACTGGCCTCGCCCACCGCCGCCGGCACCCTGACCAGTGCGACGATGAATAACTGGGCCACTGGAACCTACTTGTTCTATCTGAGCTGTTCGAACGGCACTGCAAGCTCGAACGTGACTCTGGTTGTCCAGTTAGGCGGCCTCGGCGGCAGCTGGACGGATCTGGGCCCGGCACCCGCGTTCAATGGACAAACGGAAGGCATTACGAATCGTCCAGTGGTTGGCGCGGTCAACGCCGTTGCACCGCATCCGACCAATGCAGCCATTCTTTATGTGGCGGCGGTGAACGGGGGCCTGTGGCGCAGCACCAACGCCAATACGGCAAGTCCGGTCTGGACGCGTTTGTTGGATACCGGTGTGAGCTTGTCGATGTCTGCCCTGCGTTTCGACCCCACCGATGCCGGCGCGCAAACCTTGCTTGCCGGTACCGGCCGGGTTTCAAGTCTATCCGGCATCGGGGGCGCACTAACCGGCGTGATGCGCACGACCAACGGCGGCACCACCTGGACGGTTCTCAATGGTGGCGGAACCTTGAATAACATCTCCATGACTGCGGTCGCCGCGCGCGGCAGCAGGCTCATGGCGGCGACCAGCCTGGGCTTGTATCGATCGACCAATACGGGCACCAGCTTTTCCTTGGTCTCCGGCGCAGGTGGCAGTGGGTTGCCTGCCGGAAAAAACACCGATCTGGTCGGAGATCCGATCAACAACAGCTTGTTATTCACCGTAGTCTTCGACAGTGCCGCGCCGGGTATCTATCGGTCCACGAACACCGGAGCCAACTGGACCAAGGTGTCCGATGCGTCCACCAATGCGCTGATCGATAGCGGCAGTCGTGGCCTGCTCGCCGTTGGTCGGACTGCCAACGTGTTTCTGGCAGTGGTCGGCAGCGACGGCAAGTTGGCGGCTGTGATCCGCTCGTCCAACGGAACCAGTGGCTGGACCAATCTCGGTGTGCCTACTACTGCCGAGGAAAATGGTGCCTTGATCGGCATACATCCTGGCGGACAAGGCGACAACAATTTGTCGCTCGCGGCTGATCCTACCAACAGCAACATCGTCTATATCGGTGGTGATCGTCAGCCCTCTTTCAGCGAGGCCGCGCCGGGTTCCGGGATTTACTTCCCCAACTCCCTGGGCGCTATGGACTATTCCGGTCGGCTGTTCCGCGGCAACGCCAGCCAGCCGGCGACTTCCCGTTGGGTGACGCTGACCCATTCGGGTACCAGCAACAACTCATCCCCGCATGCCGATTCACGATCAATGACCTTTGATGCTTCGGGTAATCTGATCGAGAGCGATGACGGTGGCGTCTACAAGCGAAGCGCTCCGCGTTCCACGACGGGTTCGTGGGCGTCGTTGAACGGTAATCTGGAAGTGACCGAGTACCACGGCATCGCCTATGACGGTCTGGCCGACCGCGTCATCGGCGGCGCTCAGGACACCGGCACCAGCGAACAACAGCAGATCGGCTCGCGCGTTTTCAACAGTGTGGCTACCGGTGACGGGGGAGACACGGGAGTCGACGACAATTCCTCTGCCACCGTGTCCTCGCGCTACTCCAGCTACTACAACCTGGGTGCCTTCAGAAGGCGTGCCTACAACGCCGCCAACGTTCTTCAGAGTCAGACGTTCCCGGAGCTCACGCCGATCAACGGCAGTCCGGCATTGGTTCCGCAGTTCTACACGCCGCTGGCGGTCAATCGCGTCAACGGGCGGCGCTTGCTGTTTGGCGCAGACAATGGCGTCTATGAGTCTCTGGATCAGGGTGCAACCGTCAACCGAATTTCCACCTTGAAGGTGAACGCCTTTGACGGGGACCCGCTGGAATATGGTGTGCCCTCTGACCCCGATCTTATCTTTCTGGGGTCTGGCGACAACGTAGCCCTGCGCTTGGGGACGGCAACTGCGGGGTCTGGCGAAAACGTCCACCTGGGCTTGGGGGCGGGAACGTTGAACATCCTCAGTAGCACTTCGGCAACGAGTGTGGTCGATGTCGCCGTCGATGCGGCGCAGCCGTCCAGATTATTCGTGCTGAAATCATCGACCGTGTTTTTCTCGTCCAACACC
>JBDTOS010000184.1:0-5889 GCA_039933095.1 Dokdonella sp. | reverse complement strand
CAGTGCGTCGGTGTTCTTGACCGGTTCGCCGTGGATGGTCTGACGCACCGCAATCTCGGTGATCTTGCCGGAAATCGTGCGCGGAATATCGGCGACCTGGACAATCTTTGCCGGTACATGCCGCGGCGTCGTGTTCTGGCGAATCTGCCGACGTATGCGCTCACGCAATTCGTCGTCGACGCTGATGCCGTCACGCAAACGCACAAACAACACGACGCGTTCATCATCCTGCCAGTGCTGGCCGACCACGACCGCTTCGAGCACTTCCGTAAGCTGTTCAACCTGACGGTAGATCTCTGCGGTGCCGATGCGAACGCCACCAGGATTGAGGGTTGCATCGGAGCGACCGTAAATGACGATGCCTTCGTGTTCGGTCAGCATCGCGTGATCGCCGTGACACCACACATTTGGAATCTTCGCAAAGTAGGCGCTGCGATATTTCTCGCCATCGGCGTCGTTCCAGAAATACACCGGCATCGACGGAAATGGCGCGGTACAGGCAAGTTCACCTTTTTCCTCGCGTAGCGCATTGCCGTCATCGTCAAGGATCTCGACCTTGAGACCAAGTCCGCGACATTGCAGTTCACCGCGATAGACCGGCAGCAACGGATTGCCCAGCGCGAAGCAGGAAATGATATCGGTGCCGCCGGAAATCGACGCGAGCAGAACATCATCCTTGACCTCGCGATACAGATAGTCGTAACTCTCGGCGGCAAGCGGTGAGCCGGTTGAGAGGATCGTTTTCAAGTGCAGCAGTTTGTGGGTCTCGCGCGGCTTGACACCGGCCTTGTCGCTCGACGCAATCCACTTCGCGCTGGTGCCGAAAATACTGATGCCGACCTCATCGACCAGATCCCACAATGCGCCGGGGTGCGGATAACCGGGCGAGCCGTCGAACAGCACGACGGTTGCGCCGACCGCAAGGCTCGATACCAGCCAGTTCCACATCATCCAACCGCAAGTCGTGTAGTAGAAAATCCGGTCCTCGCGTTTCAGATCGGTATGCAGCACCAGTTCTTTCAGGTGCTGAATAAGGGTGCCGCCGGCGCTGTGGACGATGCATTTCGGCACGCCAGTGGTACCCGATGAGTACATGACGTAGAGCGGATGATCGAACGGCAATTGTTCGAATTGCAGCGCATGGTCTTCGCTTCCGGCGAAGCCGAGCCAGGTTGTCGCTTTGATCATGCCGTCAAGGTCGGGACTCTGGCTACCCGTTGCGATGACGACCAGCAATTCGATTTCCGGAACGCGTTCGAGCACACCTCGCGCCTTCTCCAGGCAATCGAAGCGCTTGCCGCCGTATCCATAGCTATCGACCGTGAACAACACCTTCGGCGCAATCTGGCCGAATCGATCGACCACGCCGTTGATGCCGAAATCCGGCGAGCACGACGACCACAGCGCACCGATCGAGGTTGTCGCCAACATCGCGATGACCGTCTCCGGAATATTCGGCAGAAACCCGGCGACACGATCGCCGATTCCGACGCCGGCACCGCGTAGCGCATATGCCACACGACCGACCTCGCGGTGCAATTGTGCGTAGGTCAGATCACGGCGTGCACCTGCTTCGTCGCGAAACGCGATCGCGACACGCTCATCCTTGTAGCGCAGCAGGTTCTGGGCAAAGTTAAGGCGCACACCGGGAAACCAACGCGCTCCCGGCATGCGGTCCCCATCAACCAGGACATCGCTCCATGTCCCGGTCGCGCGAATCCCACAGAACTCCCACACCGCGACCCAGAATTTTTCCGGTTGACGAATCGAGAACTCGTACAAGGCCGGATAGTCGGTAACGCGCGAATCGAGGTTTTTCTGCACAAAGTGCATGAAGCGCTTGAGATTCGCGCGCTCCAGCCGTTCACCGGCGGGGACCCAGACAGGACTGCTCATGGCTTGCACTTTTTTCGTGGTGATTCGAGGAGATGGCGATACCGCTCAAATGCTGCCGAACGCGCGTCGGTTGGCCACGTATACGGTAACAGGAACCGCGTAGACGCGACCAGAAATCCTTGCCGCGCATAACAAAAACGCCGGCACGGGGGCCGGCGTTTTTGTTGCAACAATGCCGGTCTTCAGCCGATCAGCATGTCCTTTTCTTTCTTGCCTGCAGCAAGGGCAGCATTGAACCAGCGCGGGCGCTTGCCGCGACCGGTCCAGGTCATGCTCGCATCCGCCGGGTTGCGATATTTCGGTTTGACCTTGCGCCGCGTCTTCTTCGCGCCGGTACCGAACAAGTCATCGAACGACATGCCTTCGGCCTTGATCATCGCCGAAACTTTTTCGCGCAACTTGGTTTCTTTTTCCTTGGCCAGTTCGGTCTGACGCTGTTTGGCGCGAGCGATCAGATCGCCGAGCTGGTTGTGATTAAGTGACTTGAGATCTATTGCCATTGTGCTTTTCTCCAAATGCCGGGGAAGCGACCGTGGAAAGGGTCGCGCTAAAACGGTGTTGCGCCGTCATTATATTCATCTTTCCGGAACGGGGCGCAATAGGTCAGTCGCCATGGATGAAGCGGAAAGACCCGACCTCACCAATTCGGCTGTAGTGGACTATTCGAATGCCAAAGAGTTCCGTGCGCAATCAAGCGGCAACAACCGCGATGGAAATCAACTCAATAGCTCGAATATCCCATCGCGCGAAACACTGCGATTTTCGCTTTCATTGCGGCGTCGATATTCGTAGTTTCCGGAAGCAAGTCCGCGCTCACTGACGACGATGCGATGCGGAATGCCGATCAATTCAATATCGGCAAACATCGCACCTGGTCGCAGACCACGGTCGTCGAGAACCACCTCAATACCGCGCTCGGCAAGCTCGTCATGCAGGCGCGCGGCTTCATCGCGAACCGCTTCATTTTGATGCGCATTGATCGGGCAAATCGCAATCTGCCAGGGTGCCATTGCCAGCGGCCAGAGAATACCGGCCACATCGTGGTTCTGCTCGATTGCCGCCGCCACAATCCGACTGACGCCGATACCGTAACAGCCCATATGCATGACACGTGCTTTACCCTGATCGTCGAGTACGCTCGCACCCATGGCTTCGGAATAACTGCAACCCAGCTGAAAAACGTGACCGACCTCAATGCCGCGCGCAATCTGTAGTTGACCGTGACCGTCCGGCGATGCGTCGCCGGCAACGATCTTGCGCACGTCGGCAACGCGATCAACACGCGCATCGCGTTCCCAATTGGCGCCACGATAGTGCGTGCCGTCGCGATTGCCGCCGCAGACGAAATCGGCGACCACGGCCGCGTTGCGATCAACGATGATCGGTATCGAATCAGGCAACCCGACCGGACCGATGAAACCCGGCCGCACACCAATCGCCTTGACAATGTCGGCCTCGTCGGCGAGCACCGATTCGCCGCCCAGTTCAGGCAGCTTGGCGATCTTGACCTCGTTGATCTCGTGATCACCGCGCAGGCACAACGCAACCAAGCCATCCTTGCCGCGCAGCAGAATTGTCTTGACGCACTGCGCGGGCGCAACGTTGAGAAATGCCGATATCTCGTCAATCGCGCGCTGGGTTGGCGTAGCGATGGATTCGAGCGTTTGCGCAGGCGTTGGGCGCGCATCGGTCGGTGCCAGCGCTTCGGCCAATTCGATATTCGCTGCATAGTCCGACCCGTCCGAGAATGCGATCGCATCCTCGCCCGAGTCGGCCAGCACCTGGAATTCCTGCGAGGCATTGCCGCCGATCGCGCCACTGTCGGCCTGCACCGCGCGAAACTGCAATCCGAGGCGGGTGAAGATACGCACGTAGGTATCGGCCATATTGTGATATTCCTGCGCCAGCGATTCCTCGTCGAGATGGAACGAGTAGGCGTCCTTCATCAGGAATTCGCGCGCGCGCATGATGCCGAAGCGGGGTCGGATCTCGTCGCGAAACTTGGTCTGAATCTGATAGAAGTTGACCGGCAGCTGCTTGTAACTGCGCAGCTCATTGCGGGCGAAGTCGGTGATGACCTCCTCGTGGGTTGGTCCGTAGCAGTATTCGGCGTCCTTTCGGTCGCGAATCTTCAGCAGTTGACCGCCGAATTTCTGCCAGCGCCCGGTTTCCTCCCACAGCTCGCGGGGCTGGATCGATGGCATCAGCAACTCGATCGCGCCAGCCCGATTCATTTCCTCGCGCACGATGTTCTCGACCTTGCGCAACACGCGCAACCCGAGCGGCGACCACGTATAGATACCAGCGGCGAGTTTGCGCAGCATGCCGGCGCGCAGCATTAACTGATGGCTGACCAGTTCGGCGTCGGCGGGGATTTCCTTAACGGTAGCGAGGTGAAAAGCAGATAAGCGCATGAGCTGGACAGGTCGGTAACGGACAGCCGACCATCATAGCCGGCATTGCGGCCATGCCGCATCCATGGCCGGTTTGACCCACGATATTTCCGCCCGGCAGTTCAGCTCTGCATCAAAGCGCGACGCATCGCTTCAACTTGTGCTTTCCCCCAAGCGGCCGGCGGAGGCCACGCCATCTCGCCGGCTAGTGCGCGCAGAACAACTTGGTCTGGGCGTTGGCCTTGTCGAGCTGCGTCTGGTAGGCGGCGGCAGCCTTGGCGTCGCGGGGTTCGCCGTTTTCATCGAGTGCCGGCGGCGCCGCCTGCAAGCGGGTGCGGTTGCTCTCGGCAATCTGGCAATTGCGCACAATGTCATTGGCCTCGTAGCCGGCGGCCGCAGCCATCGCGGGACCCGTTGCCTCCTGCTTTGCCGCATCGCCAGCCGCAGCCGGGTCGGTCGGTGTCGTGTCGACGCTGAGCCGCTTGGAATTGGTCACACTGGCCGGCGGTGGCGAATCGGAATAGTGCTTCACGCCATTGGCGTCGGTCCAGCTGTAAGCCTCGCCGGCCACAGCCGCGCCAGCGCAGACGAATGACAGGGTGAGTACGATTCGACAGATCATAGTGAACTCCACGCTGCGGGCACCCCGGGCCGGGACTCCGGCAGCCAACGGGTGCTCTGTGGCTGCATTGGATATCACTACTTCCGGTCGGGTACAAGGAAACCCGACACACGGTGCCAATCGAGTAGACTGACGGTCACCCATTGCCGAGCGGAGTTGTCCCGGAATCGCATGGTCGAAACCCCTCATCCAGCACGCAAACCGATGCGCGGTATTTATCTGCTGCCGAACCTGCTCACGACCGGGGCGATGTTTGCCGGTTTTTACGCGATCATCAGCGCGATCGGCGGGCGCTACAGCGAAGCGGCAATTGCCGTATTCGTCGCCGGTCTGCTCGACGGGCTCGATGGTCGCGTTGCGCGCCTGACCGGCACCCAGAGCGAATTCGGCGTGCAATACGATTCGTTGTCCGATCTGGTCAGCTTCGGCCTTGCGCCGGCGCTGGTCATGTACACCTGGGCGCTGTCGTCGCTGAAGGGCTACGGCGCGCTCTGGGGCAAGATCGGTTGGGCCGCCGCGTTCATCTATGCCGCATGCGCAGCCTTGCGTCTGGCCCGCTTCAATACCCAGGTCGGGGTCGCCGACAAACGCTATTTCCAGGGTTTGGCGAGTCCGGCGGCGGCGGGATTGTGCATGGCCTTCGTATGGTCGATCGATGCCAAGGGTTTGCCGTTTATCGACGACGATGTCACGCCGTGGGCATGTCTCGTGATAGCTCTCGTGGCGGGACTATTGATGGTCAGCAAGGTGCGCTACGTCAGCCTGAAGGCATGGCCGCTGTCGGATCGGGTGCCATTTATCTGGATTCCGATCGCAATGTTGATCCTCGTGGCACTGGCCGTCGATCCACCGCGCGTGCTGCTTGCGATTGCGGTTTTGTATGTGTCGTCGGGACCGATTCTGACCTTGTGGGGTCGCTTGCGTCATCGCCGCGATCGACGCGCCCTGCGCTCATCGGACTCCGGCTGATGAGTGTTG
>JBDTOS010000183.1:0-5908 GCA_039933095.1 Dokdonella sp. | reverse complement strand
TCGCCAAGGAAATCGAGCTCGCCGACAAGTTCGAGAACATGGGCGCGCAGATGGTCAAGGAAGTTGCTTCCAAGACTTCCGACGTTGCCGGTGATGGCACCACGACTGCAACCGTACTCGCACAGGCGCTGATCCGCGATGGCATGAAGGCGGTCGCCGCCGGCATGAACCCGATGGATCTGAAGCGCGGTATCGACAAGGCCGTAATCGCGGCCGTCGAGGAACTCAAGAAGCTGTCGAAGCCGTCGTCGGATTCGAAGTCGATCGCCCAGGTCGGCACGATCTCGGCCAACGGCGACGAGCCGATCGGCAAGCTCATCGCCGAGGCGATGGACAAGGTCGGCAAGGAAGGCGTGATCACGGTCGAGGAAGGTTCGGGTCTCGACAATGAGCTCGATATCGTCGAGGGCATGCAGTTCGATCGCGGTTATCTGAGCCCGTACTTCATCAACAACCAGCAGAGCCAGCAGGTCGAGTTGGAAGACCCGTATATTCTTCTGTACGACAAGAAGATCTCGAACGTGCGCGAATTGCTGCCGCTGCTCGAAGGCGTCGCCAAGGCCGGCAAGCCGTTGCTGCTGGTTGCCGAGGAAGTCGAAGGCGAAGCGCTCGCCACTCTCGTCGTCAACACCATCCGCGGTATCGTCAAGGTCTGCGCAGTAAAGGCGCCAGGCTTCGGCGATCGTCGCAAGGCGATGCTCGAAGACATGGCCACGCTCACCGGCGGCCAGGTCATTTCCGAGGAAGTCGGCTTGCAGCTTGAGAAAGCCACGCTGAAAGATCTCGGCCGCGCCAAGAAGATCGTCGTCTCGAAAGAGAACACCACGATCATCGACGGTGCCGGCGAGGCATCCACCATCCAGTCGCGCATCAAGCAGATCAAGGCGCAGATCGAGGAAACCTCCTCGGACTACGATCGCGAGAAGCTGCAAGAGCGCGTGGCCAAGCTGGCCGGCGGCGTTGCCGTCATCAAGGTCGGTGCGGCGACCGAAGTCGAAATGAAGGAAAAGAAGGCGCGCGTTGAAGACGCATTGCACGCAACCCGTGCGGCCGTCGAGGAAGGCGTAGTTCCGGGCGGCGGTGTTGCCCTGATCCGTGCGCTCGCCGCGTTGAGCAAGCTCAAGGGCGAGAACGAAGATCAGAACCACGGCATCGTCATCGCCAAGCGCGCGATGGAAGCGCCGTTGCGCGAGATCGTCACCAACTCCGGTGACGAGCCGAGCGTGGTCGTCAACAAGGTCGTCGAGGGCAAGGGCAACTTCGGTTACAACGCTGCCAACGGCCAGTTCGGCGACATGGTCGAGATGGGCATCCTCGATCCGACCAAGGTCACCCGCACTGCGCTGCAGAACGCGGCATCGATCGCCGGCCTGATGATCACGACCGAAGCGATGGTCGCCGAAGCGCCGAAGAAGGAAGAGCACAACCATGGTGGTGGCGGCGGCGGTGGCGGTGGCATGGGCGGCATGGGCGGTATGGATTTCTAAGTGTCGTTACCTGTGCGATCGTCTTGATCGCAAGGGCAAGAACGGCCATCCGTGGCCGCGCTTCTCACCAAGAGCACCACAAAAACCCCGCAGCGATGCGGGGTTTTTTTCTTTTCCCGTGATGGCTGATCGGGCTGTGATGCCGACGGTTGCCATGGAACCGGCAGCCTGCATACAGAGTCGATCTCGCCTCCGTACTGAAGGCTGCTTGCATATGGATGGAAATCGCAAATCGGCTATTTGCGGTTACTCGGGCAAATCGTCCAGTTCATACCCGGTACTGCGCCCGCCCGCGCTCGTTTTCCGCAGCACACCGAGTTTCAGAAGATCGTTGATGTCACGCAACGCCGTATCCGCTGAACACGCGGCGATTGCAGCCCATTTGCTACTGGTGAGCTTCCCTTCAAAACCATCCAACAACTTGTTGAGCAACGTCACCTGACGATCGTTCAATGGCGTTGTCGCCCAATGCTGCCAAAAGCGCGTCTTGACCAGCACGGCATCAAGCGTCTGCTGTGCTTGATCCACGGCACGATGTAGGTTGTCCAGGAACCACCCCAACCAATCCGTTACATCCATCGAACGTTTTTGCGTCCGCTCCAAGATGTCATAGTAGGCCTTGCGTTCGCGCTGAATCTGCGCCGACAGGCTGTAAAAGCGCTGTGGACTGCCATCGGCGCGCGCCAGCAGCAGATCGCCGATAGCTCGGGCGATACGGCCATTGCCGTCATCGAATGGGTGCAGGGTGACGAACCACAGGTGACCGAGACCTGCCTTTATGACCGGTAGGTGGTCCGAAGGGCCATTGAGCCAATCGAGGAATCGGCGCATTTCCGCTTCCAGACGATCCGCCGGCGGTGCCTCAAAATGCACACGCTGCCGACCGATGGGGCCAGATACCACCTGCATCGGACCGCTGGCATCGTCACGCCACGTGCCGATGGTGAGCTTGGACAAGCCCGAATATCCGGTGGGGAACAGCGCTGCGTGCCAACCGAACAAACGCTCTCTTGTCACCGGCGCATGGCTGTTTGCGGTGGCATCAAGCACCATCTCGACCACACCCTCGGCGCGTCGATCGACCGGCGCCAACGCGCCGATCTCGATTCCGAGGCGGCGAGCGATGGATGATCGAACCGATTCGACGTTGAGCTGCTCGCCCTCGATTGCGCTGGTCTTGACGACATCCTCGGTAAGCGCGGCCAAGCTGGCCTGACCCCGCGGCACCATGCCGACATCAGCCAAACGCCCCATCAACCGTCCTTGGGCGTGACTTGCTTTCGCGATCGGTTCCGCCAATGCTGCCAGGTCAAAGCGCCAGTTCGGCCAGTCGTCGGCTTGCCAGATGTACTTGTAATCGCCGCTAATCATGCGGAGATTATCAGTCGCATTCTCCGCGCGCGCAAGACATTCGTCGCTGTGATTGCTCTACAACGCAATATATGTATCATCTATATTGCGTTATAAGACAATATATAGTAGCTTCCTATGGCACTATAGGACAACGCGATGCCAAGTCCCTCCCAACCCAGCACTGCGGAACTGGCGCGGCTTCGCCTCGATGCCAAACTCGAACCGCTCTCGAAATTACGCGACACGATGGCGGTGCCACGGGGTGGCTGGTTGCGCGCGGTTCGTCAGGCGCTCGGCATGACCCTCGATGATCTGGCTGTTCGCGTGGACGCCACCGGCAGCACGGTAATGCGACTCGAGCGATCCGAACAGAAGGGCACGATCCAGCTCGATTCACTGCGGCGCATCGCCGCAGCCATGAACTGTGAGGTCGCCTATGTCCTGTTGCCAAAGGATTCACTCCAACAGACCGTCGCTCAGCAACGCGAGAAAGTAGCCCGCAATCTCAACCGCGCCGTTAACACGCACATGAAGCTTGAAGGACAACACGTCGAAGACGCAGCAGTCGAGAAATGGCGGAAGGACCATGCCGTCGCTCTCGTGCCCGATTCGAAATTGTGGAAAGACCGGCTTTGAAATCCTCCTTCGAAGCAATCGACGATGGTCAAACGCCGCTCGATCGCGATGAAGCGACCGGCCTGCGCCAAGACTGGATCACGACTCGGGCCGATCTGAACCTCGCCGAGGAGGAAAACATCAGGACGGGGATCGCTTGGGCACAGCGTACGGGGAAGCGCGGAAACGTACTCACTCAGACGTTTCTGCGCGAACCGCACGCCCGCTTGTTCGGCCTCGTGTGGGATTGGGCGGGTTCGTATCGCCACACCGAGCGCAACATCGGCGTTGCGCCGCACGCGATCAGCTCGGACCTGCAAAATTTATTCGACGATGCGTTGGCGTGGAAAGCGAGCGGCACCTACGAAATCGACGACCGCGCCGCGCGCTTGCATCATCGACTCACATGGATTCACCCGTTTCCGAACGGCAATGGCCGCTGCGCAAGAGTATTCGCTGATACCTACCTGAGAGCCGCCGGTGTCAACGCTTTCAGCTGGGGCACTGAGCACAACGGTCGCGCGCGAGAAAAATACCTGGCAGCACTCCGACGCGCCGACGCTCACGATTACGCGCCGTTACTCGCGTTCGTTCGCAACTGATGCTGAATCGGAAAAGGCTTCGCTGAAAGGCCTGATGCTGATCATCGCACGTCGCTATGTCCATCGCGGCGAGTTTCAATCCGAGGACCGCACGTTTCGCCTTGCCGACTATTTGAAGTAGAGTTTTTCACCGATCGTGCGATAGGGGGAGCGATGGTAAGAGGCAGAGAAAAGCTGCACGAAGTACTTGCACAGGTGCCATGGCCAATCGGCGCGGCACTCGGTGTTGTCGCATACCTCGTCATCCGCTACGGATTCGCGTGGTATCTGTCCGAACACGGCGGCCGGCTCGGGCAGGGATTTGCTCAACAGCAATCCGGCGTGATCGCGCTATTCGGCTATATCGCCCTTGGCATCTGTTGGTTCGGTGCGCTGCTGTCGTTCATTGGTCGCGACAAGCGAAGGCGACTTCTTGCAGCGCAGACCGGGCTCGACAGCCTGTCCGACATTAGCTGGCGGAGATTCGAGATGCTCGTCGGTGAAGCATTCCGCAGGCAAGATTACGCCGTAGAGGAAACTGGCCTCGGCGGTGCGGATGGCGGGATCGACCTGATCCTGCGCAAGGATGGCAAGACGACTCTCGTACAGTGCAAGCAATGGCGCACACGCCAGGTCAAGGTCAACGTCGTTCGCGAGATGTACGGAGTCATGACGCATCACCACGCCGACGCGGTGAAGATCGTCGCCATCGGCAACTACACTGTCGACGCCGAACGTTTCGCTCGCGACAAGCCGATTGAACTGATTCATGGCGAGGCGTTGCTCGCGATGGTGCGAGAGGCGCAGATTGCTGCGCCGAGTACCGCATCTAGCGCACCGAGCGCCGTTCCACTTTCACCGAAAATCCTCGAGTGCCCGAAATGCAACACCCCGATGGTCCGACGCGCAAATCGTCGAACCGGCGAGACGTTTTGGGGCTGCGCGAACTACCCAAGGTGTCGTGGCACGCCCGGGGATTAAATTTTATTCACGCGGCAGAGATAGTTTCTCAGAGCGAGATCGCGCTGGTGGTCTAAACAAACAGCGTGGCGTTTATTTGCCCCCGTCCCCAGTAGGTCCGCAAAAAAACGCCGTAGCGATCGAAGCACCGCCGCGTGTACAACGCGAATCGCACGTCGCTTGGCGCCGACAATGCGACCGTTGCGCCGTGCCTCGATGGCTACCTAATTTTTTCTATTGCGGTAGATTTCCAAATCTTCGTCTGATATTTCCGATGCAGGCACTAATTGGTAGTGCTCTTCGGCAACGACCTTCACGTCGCCGCCTTGCAGCGCCAACTCAAACATCGCGATCCTGTTCTCGGACATGAATTGCGCCGATACGGGCCTGCATTTCAACCGCTGAAATTTTTCGCGGCAGCAGGCCAGGTCTTGCTCCGTCTGCTGCCGTCCATGCTTGTCTTTGCCGCCTTTCGCTTGAACCGGGACGACGTGTTGGCATCCTCTTCGGTCGATCCCAACATATAGCTCGTCAATCTCGATTTGGCCGATGCCTTTCACCGTCGTTCGCAAGTGATTCCGCAAAGACGATGCAGAAAGCCCAAGGAATATGTCTATCAACCTTTGTAGTTGAACCTTGCTTCGAGAAATACACTTTCCCTATGGAACGAAAGATAGCGTCGCTGCCCTTCGGAAAAACCTCCCACGTTTACTGTGCGCGCAGCTTCCAGTCCCATGCGATGCAATGACTCTCTGTGAGCCACAGGCGAAATCAAAATGTCTCCATTGTCTTCGAAGCTGATGAAACCGCGGTCGAACAAATGATCTGCGTTTGGGGTTAAAAGTAATCCATTTTCGCCATCCAGACGCTCGGTGTTGTTGGCATCACGCCAAGGCTTGCAATGACTCGCGC
>JBDTOS010000182.1:0-5910 GCA_039933095.1 Dokdonella sp. | reverse complement strand
CCCGTTTTCCGAGGTATCGGTGACCGGCGGACCGCTCGACGGTTGCCCACTCGCCGTCGCCGAATTGTTAAAACTGCGCAGCGTCGTGACCGTGATCTCGACCGTCAAGGTGACAGTCGCCGAAACACCGACGCCGAGGGTGGAACCCGCCGCCAGCAGATTCTTGTCAGCCGTCCCATTGAAGCCTGCATTCGCGATCAAGGTACCGCTTGCCGCGACGCTGGTCACATGGAATGCGACCGGGCCGGCGAACACACTGGCAAGGTCATCGACGATCTGCACATTTGTCAGATTCACGTTGCCAGGATTTACCACGGTAAATGCAAATCCGAGCGTATAGGTATTTGCGCCGGTCGCGCTTGCGGTGATTCCGGTCAGTGCCTTGGCAATGCCGATTTCAGGCAGGTACTGCGGCAATACGACCGGAGTCGGGTCGCTGTTGTCGCCGGGGTTGCCGTTATGGTCTGGATCGGGATCGACTCCGTCCTGCGAGACATCGCTGAGCGGCGTGCCGCCTATGGTCAAGCTGGTTGCGCTTGCCGTGTTGTCGAACGTGCGCACTACGTCAACAACGATATCGACATTCAGATCGACCCCGCCCGAGGCTCCGCTAGCAAGTGTGCTCCCCGTAGCGAGCAGGTTCTTGTCGGCGGTTCCGTTGAATCCGGGATTCGCGATCAAGCTGCCGCTGGTACTGACTCCGGTCACCGCGAACGAGGTCGCACTCGCGAACACCGACGCAAGATCGTCGATGGTCTGCACATTGAACAGATCCGCATTGCCGGAATTGTTCGCGATGAACGCGAAGCTCAAATGGAACTTGGCCGGATCGATCGTGTCCTGGGTAGCGCTGAGCAGGCGTTTGGCGAGGCCCAGTTGTGGCGCGAGCGCTGGCAACACGATCGGTGTGGGATCGCTGTTGTCGCCAGGGTTGCCGTTGTGGTCCGGATCGGGATCGGCTCCATCCTGGGATACGTCGCTGACCGGCGTGCCGCCTTGCGTCATGCCAGTCGCGCTTGCCGTATTGTCGAACGTGCGTACCGCATCGACAACGATATCGACATTCAGATCGACGCCGCCTGTGACTCCGCTGGCAAGGGTGCTACCGGAAGCGAGCAGGTTCTTGTCAGTAGCCCCATTGAATCCGGGATTCGCGATCAGGCTGCCGCTGGCGCTGACGCCAGTCACCGCGAACGAGGTCGCACTTGCGAATACCGATGCCAGATCATCAGCGATCTGTACACCGAGTAAATCCGCATTGCCGGAATTGTTGGCTATGAACGCGAAGCTCAGGTGGAACTTGGACGAATCGGTCGTGTCCTGAGTAGCGCTCAGCAGGCGTTTGGCGAGGCCCAGTTGTGGCGCGAACACTGGCAACACGATCGGTGTCGGTTCGCTGTTGTCGCCGGGATTCCCGTTGTGATCCGGGTCCGGGTCGGTGCCGTCCTGCGAGACATCGCTGAGCGGCGTATTGCCGGGCGCGGTCGCCGTCGTAGTCGCGCTGTTGAAGAAGCTTCGCTGAGCCTCGACGACGATATCGACATCCACCGCGACCATGCCCGAAGCACCGATGGCAAGCGTGCTGCCAGTGCCCAGCAGATTTTTGTCGCCGCTGCCGTTGAATCCGGAATTCGCGAGCAAGCCGCCCGTCGCGCTGACGCCAACTACCTGGAACGAGATTGCGCCAGCAAACGTACTCACAAGGTCATCCGTAATCTGCACGGTGCCCAGTGCCGCATTACCCGAATTGACTGCGGCAAACTCGAAACTCAAATGGAACTTGCTGTGATTGACCGTATCCTGCACCACACCGACCACATGTTTGGCCAGTCCTAATTGCGGCAGCAGAGCGGTGATCATCAATGCGTAGTCTTCAACCTCGCCGTCCTGGGCCAGACCAGTCGCCGCAAGGCCACCGGCCGTGCTCACGCGGAAGCGCGCATAGCTGCTGCCAGCAACTGCGTTGCACGGCACTGCGAAGGTCAGGGAATTGCTGCCCGCGATCAGCGCCGTGCTGGCGAAGATCCGATCCGCTGAATCGAATTGACCGTTGTTGTCGAAATCCACCCAGCCATCGAGTTTGCCGGGCGCGCTGGCGCTGACATCGACTGTAGCGGTGCCGCAGGCTTGAGCCAGCGAGGTGAACACGATGCCGTCTTCATCGTCGCCAGCCTGCGCACAGCTGCCGACCGTCGTGGTCCCTGCCGCGGTGTCGTCACCGTTGGCAGCGGTATTCGGCGCGGCGTCGGGCTCGCTGTCGACGCAAGTGCCGAGTCGCAGCGTCGCTGCCGGATCGATCAGATGACGTGCGCCGTTCGATGCCAGCAGGGTGCCGTAGCTGTCCGGCGCATCACCGAAATCCAGCGACTGGATTTGAACCTTGTAGTCCTCCACTTCGCCGTCAGCCGACGGTCCGATCGGCGTTGCAATCCCGGCGGAGCTCAAGCGGAAGCGCGCGTAACTGATACCGGCCTTGGCGTCGCACGGCACATTGACATTGAGCGTATTCGCACCGGCGATGAGGGCAACACCCGCAGCGATCCGATCGCGTGGATCGTCGAATTGCCCATCGCGATCAAAATCGATCCATGCATCGAGCTTCGCATTCGGCAATGCTGCGGTATTGACAAGACTGACCGACAGCGTGCTTGCAGAACACGCATTGAGCGGGCCGCTGATGGTTACGCCATCCTCGTCGGCACCATCGCCATCGGCGTTCGGACCAGGCTGGCCATCGCCCTCTCCGTCTTCGCTGGCACCGAGGCTGAATCCGTTAACGACGACGTGGCGCGCACCGTTGTCTGCGATCAACGTGCCGTAGCTCGCTGGCGCGTCGCCAAAATCGTTGACCGCAATGCCCACGGCATAGTCCTCGACTTCGCCATCAGCGGCCGCGCCGGTTGGCCCAAGCCCGCCCGCACTGCTGAGTCGGAAGCGTGCATACGTGCCGCCTCCCAGCGCTGCGCACGGCACTGTAAATGTGAGCGGATTGCTGCCGGCAGTCAGCGCCATACTGGCGAAAATCTTTTCGCCGGCATCGCTGAAATCACCATCGTGGTTGTAGTCGATCCATGCATCGAGCTTGCCCGCGCCGCTGCTGACGACGCTCAGCGAAGACATCTCACAGGCGACCAGCGGCGCGCTGAATTGCACGCCGTCCTCGTCATCAAAACATAGACCGAACTGAGCGTTGGTGCCTGCCGCAAGATCATCGCCATCGGCATCCGCACTTGGCTGTCCGTCGGCTTCGAGATCGATGCAGGTGCCAAGCCGCAGCGGATTGGCACCGGATACCAGATGGCTGGCTGCGCCGGCACCTTGAGTGCCGTACGAGGCCGGCGCATCGCCGAAATCTGAACCGGCGATGCTGACGCGATAGTCCTCAACCTCGCCATCGGGTGCCAGTCCGGTCGGAGCGAGTCCACCGACACTGGCGCAGCGGAACCTCGCGTAGCTCAAACCGGCTTTGGCGTTGGCCGGCACGACCGGGCTCAGCGTCGTCGGTGTTCCGGGGGCAACGTTGAGATCGCTGGCGATCTGTTCGCCAGCGGAATCACCGAAAATTCCATCCCCGTCGAAATCGATCCATGCGTTGACGACGCAACTGCTCGCACTGCCGACCCGTATCGAGATCGACGCGGCAGTGCCGGGAACCAGTGGAGACGCAATCGTCACGCCGTCCTCGTCGTGCCCGGCTTGAGCGCACGTCCCAGCCGTGAACGAACCGATCTGGCTGTCGTCCGCATCGGCCGCCACATTTGCCAGACCGCCATTGTCGGCATCGACACAATCGCCGAGCCATGGCGCGTTGGTCACACCGAGGCGATGGGCCGGACCGTTGTTCAAGGCCGACGTGTTGTAGCTGCCGGGGCCGACGAAGCCGAAGTCCGGCGCATCGCCGTAATCGAAATAGGTCGTCGCCGACGTCGTGTCGATCTTGAAACCGAAATCGAGAGTCAGGTTGGTGTTCGCGTCACCGTCTTCGCTGGTCGGCTCGCCACCGACCGTCAGCGTGATCGGCCGACTTTGCACAACCGCGCCGACCGCAGTGCCGTTGTCGTCGCCATTGACGTCGTCGTCTGGGTCCGGCGCGGGATCGTTGCCGGTCGAGGAGATCATTCCAGCCAGCGCGCCGCCGTGTTCAAAGTTGGACTGCGCGACAACGACGATGTAATCGCCCGCAGGCAGATTCACGAACCGGTAGCGGCCGGAGAAGCCGCCGGCTGTTGCGCTCGTCGTCTGACCGAAATACTCGCTGCTCTCGGCCATTCCGTTGTGGTTGACGTCGCGATACAAGTGCAACATCACGCGATCGATACCGACTTCGCCGTTCTGCGGTTCGAATACACCGTCGTTGTCGCCATCGAGCCAGACCTGATCGCCGAGGACCAGCGGACCGGATGGAACGATCAACCCGGCGTCAATCGTGCGATTGAATTCATCGGGCGCGAGCATGACAACCGCGCTTGAGCCATTCACGGTGGCGGCGTCGGAATCGAGGGCCGGATCGGATCCGGAATTAGGCGTCGTGAAAGCCGTCGCGATTGCCGGCAAAACGAATTGCACGAAATATTTCTGGGTCGGACTCAGGCCGCTGAAACTGTAGTAGCCGGGTCGGTGGCTCGCATCGTCGGTCGTCACGGTGGTTGCAACCAGGGCATCGATGGCTGGTTCGGCGACATTGTTGCCGTTGTCGGCAAACAATCGCACGGTGACGCCGTTGGCCCCGTCACTTGCTCCTTCGTTCTGGACACCATCGCCATTGCGATCGAACCACACGTAGTTGCCGAGCGCCGCGGTCGGCACCAGGCCCAGATCGACCGACGTGATCGCGTCGCCGGAATTGACCGTGACTGGAGCAGTGCACGCTGTGCTCGCATTGAAATCGGAATCAAGCGCATCGTCGCCACCTTGATCCTGCAACGTGACCAGCAGGTTCGGTGGCGCTATCGCACAGACGCGATAGACACCCGGAAGCAGATTTGCGAAGCGGTACCAACCGGGGATTGCCGTCAGCGGCGCTGGCTGGGTAATCGTCTGCTCGATCGCGATATCGTCGGGGGTGCCAGCGATGCCATCCGCACCGGCATCGAACAACGTCAACGGCACGCCGTCGATGCCGTTCTCGCCACTGTCCTGAATGCCGTTGCCATTGCCATCGCGCCAGACAAAATCTCCGAGCGAGGGTGCGATAGAACAGATGCCGGGCATGACCGAAACCTTCTGCGGTTCCGCCGCTAGCGACCCAAGCCCATCGCTGCGATAGGCCTGATACGCGAATGAGTTGTAGGCGACGCTTGCCGCGGTCAGACTGGCTGGCGCGACCATGCCGAATTCGAACGACAGCGTGTCAAACGCAGCAACCGAACGCGCACCAAATTCCAGCTTGAACGACCGCACCGATGAAATCGGATCGGGCTCGGTCGTCGACCAGTTCGGTGGATCGCAGCCGGTGGTCGGACCGCCGACTTCACCACGACATGGATTGCTGCTGGTGCTGTAGGACAGGATGGTCCCGGATGGCGGAATAATCGGCGCAACCAGCAGCGGGGTGAACTGCGAGCCGCGCGGCGAGGTATCGCGCACACCAGTGTCGCCCACCGTTGGCAGGATATCGATGAGCACCATGTTGCTCATCGCGACCGTGCCGACGTTTTGCACGTTCAGCCGATAGCGCAGGCGTCCGCCGGGTAGTGTCGTCGATGCCATCGTGAAGCTGGCATCGCAAACCCCCTCGGCCTGCTTGTTCGACACCAGCTGGGCGATCGGCGCAACCGTGATGGTCCCGGTGGCCGCACACAAAGTCTCGGCGGTGTTGCCGTCACCGTCGTAGTCGAGCGAATCTAGCTGCGACGAGCCGGAACAGCGCAAGCCGAGCCCGGGCGCGTCGCTGTCGAGGGTCAGGGTCTT